>NZ_PDDL01000006.1:0-76731 GCF_020833785.1 Kocuria sp. CCUG 69068 | reverse complement strand
CGCTGGCCCTGGCGCTGCTGGCGGTCGGCGTCCTGCTGCTGGCCGGGTGGGTGCGGCCCGCCTGGGCCCTCGCCGTCGTGCCGGCCGCGGCGGCCGTCGGCGGCGCCGCGTCCTGGGTGCTGTGGTCCTGGGCCGGCGGTCCCGGGTCGCTGTGGACCGACCTGGCGGCCGTGGCCGGGGCCGCCTACGCCTGGGCGGCCGTCCTGTGGTGGGCGCCCGCCGAGGGCATGCTGCGGCGGCACGGCCCCGGCGAGGAGCTGCTGCCCCGCCCGTGAGCCGGCGAGTCCAGGTCCGGGACGAGGCAGGGCTCGGACGGGGCGGGTCCCGGACGAGGCGGGTCCCGGAGGGACGGACCTCAGAAGAGGCCGGTCACGCGCCCGTCGTCGTCGATCCCGATCCGCTCGGCCGCCGGGGAGGTGCCCAGTCCCGGCATGGTGCGCATCGTCCCGCAGATTGCGTAGAGGTACCCGGCGCCCACGGCGGCGCGCAGCTCCCGGACGGGCAGGGACCACCCGGTGGGCGCTCCCTTGCGGGCCGGGTCCGCGGTGGTGGACAGGTGGGTCTTGGCGATGACGACCGGCAGCCCCCCGTAGCCGAGCTCCTCGTAGCGGGCCAGCTGGTGCTCCGCGGCCGGGGTGATCTCGAGGCCGTCCGCGCCGTAGACGCGGGTGGCGACCGCGGTGAGCTTGTCCTCGAGGGACTCGGTGAGCCCGTAGGTCGGGGTGTACCCGGCCGGGCGCTCGCACGCGGCCGCCACGGCGTCGGCGAGCTCGGCCGCCCCGGCGCCGCCCTCGGACACCGCCGTGCACACGGCCACCTCCGCCCCGGTCGCCCGGGCGATCCGGCGGATCGCCTCGTGCTCCGAGGGGTGGTCCCCGGGGAACGCGTTGATCGCCACGACCGGGGAGATCCCGAAGGACCGGGCGATCGCCAGGTGGTGGAGCAGGTTCGCCGCCCCCGCCTCCACGTCCCCGGGGTTCTCCTGGAGCATCTCCGCCGGCAGCGCCCTGCCCGGGCGCACGCTGTAGCGGCCGGAGTGGGTCTTCAGCGCCCGCACCGTGGTCACGAGCACCGCCGCGTCCGGGGTCAGCCCCGAGGCCCTGGCCTTGACGTTGACCAGGCGCTCGAGGCCCATGTCCGCGCCGAACCCGGCCTCGGTGATGACGTAGTCGGCGTGGGCCATGGCCACGTAGTCGGCGACCACGGAGGAGTTGCCGGTCGCGATGTTGCCGAACGGCCCGGCGTGGACCAGCGCCGGGGTCGCCTCGAGGGTCTGCAGCAGGTTCGGCTGGAAGGCGTCCTGCAGCAGCACCGCCATGGACCCGGCGGCCTTGAGGTCCTCGGCGGAGACCGGCTCGCCGTCGTACGTGGCGCCCACCACGATCCGGCCCAGGCGCCGGCGCAGGTCGGCGAAGGACGTGGCGAGCGAGAGGATCACCATCACCTCGGACGCGGCCGTGATGTCGAAGCCCGTCTGGCGGGGGACACCGTCCTGGTGGTCGCCGAGGCCCACCACCACGGTGCGCAGCGCCCGGTCGTTGACGTCGAGGACCCGCCGCCACGTGATCGAGCGGGCGTCCAGGCCCAGGGCGTTGCCGTGGTGCAGGTGGTTGTCGATCATCGCCGCCAGCAGGTTGTGGGCGGCCGTCACGGCGTGGAAGTCCCCGGTCAGGTGCAGGTTCAGCTTGTCCATCGGCAGCAGCTGGGCGTACCCCGCCCCCGCCGCCCCGCCCTTGATCCCGAACGTCGGCCCCATGGACGGCTGGCGCAGGGTCAGGGCGGCGGAGCGGCCGGTGGCAGCCATGCCCTGGGCCAGGCCCACCGCCGTGGCCGTCTTCCCCTCGCCGAGCGGCGTGGGGGTCAGCGACGTGGCCACCACGTACCGCACGCCGCGGGCGTGCTTGCGCGCGGCGGCCTCCTCGGGGGTGGACACCTCGTCCGGGCGCGGGTCGACCTTCGCCACGAAGCGCCCGTAGGGCTCCAGGCGGTCGGCGGCGATCCCGGCGGCCGCCGCGATCTCGCTCACGGGGCGGGGCCGGGCGGCCTGGGCGATCTCCAGGTCCGAGGGCATCGGGGCGGTGACGTGCGTCATGGGGCCAGTCTGCTGGACCCGGGGCGTCCCGGCCAGTGCCCCGCCGTCCTCGCGCGGGCCCCGGCGGCGCGGAACCGGCACGGGCCGGGGCGCGCCGTCCCGATACAGTGGAGGACGATGAAACTCCTCGAAGCCCTCTCCCCCGAGCTCGGCACCCCGGGCCACCCGTACTACCGCGGCGACTTCGCCACCAACGCCCTGTCCGGGGACGAGGTCTACGAGGGGTTCCTCGGCTGGATCGCCTCCCGGGACATGGAGCTCTACCCCGCCCAGGACGAGGCCGTGCTCGAGTTCGCGAGCGGGTCCAACGTGATCCTCGCGACCCCGACCGGGTCCGGGAAGTCCACGGTGGCCGTCGCGGCGCACTACGCGGGTCTCGCCGCCGGGCAGCGCTCGTACTACACCGCCCCCATCAAGGCGCTCGTGTCCGAGAAGTTCTTCTCGCTCGTGGAGATCTTCGGCGCGGAGAACGTCGGCATGGTCACCGGGGACTCCGCGGTCAACGCCGCGGCCCCCATCATCTGCTGCACCGCGGAGATCCTCGCCAACGTCGCCCTGCGCGAGGGCCGGGACGCGGACGTGGGGCCCGTGGTGATGGACGAGTTCCACTTCTACTCCGACCCGCAGCGCGGCTGGGCGTGGCAGGTGCCGCTGCTGGAACTGCCCCAGGCGCAGTTCCTGGTCATGAGCGCCACGCTCGGAGACGTCTCCCGCTTCGAGGAGGGGATCACGGAGCTCACGGGCCGCCCGACCACGACGGTGTCCTCCGCGGAGCGGCCCATCCCGCTGCACCACTACTGGTCCGAGGATCCCATCCACGAGGCCCTCGAGGAGCTGCTGAGCACCAACCAGGCCCCGGTCTACGTGGTGCACTTCTCCCAGCTGCAGGCCATGGACCAGGCCCAGAACCTGATGTCCGTCAACGTGCTGACCAAGGAGGAGAAGGAGCGCATCGGCGAGCTCATCGCCGGGTTCCGCTTCTCGGCCGGCTTCGGCAAGACCCTCAACCGGCTGGTCCGCCACGGCATCGGGGTCCACCACGCCGGGATGCTGCCCAAGTACCGCCGCCTCGTGGAGCAGCTCGCCCAGACGGGGCTGCTCAAGGTCATCTGCGGCACCGACACCCTGGGGGTGGGCATCAACGTGCCCATCCGCACCGTGGTCATCACGGCGCTGTCCAAGTTCGACGGCGAGCGCACCCGCCGGCTCAACGCCCGCGAGTTCCACCAGATCGCCGGCCGGGCCGGGCGCGCCGGCTACGACACGGCGGGCACCGTGGTGGTCCAGGCGCCCGAGCACGTCATCGAGAACAACAAGGCCATGAAGAAGGCCCACGCGAAGTTCGGCGACGACCAGAAGAAGCTGCGGCAGGTGGTGCGGAAGAAGCCGCCGCAGGGCTTCGTGTCCTGGGGGAAGCCGACGTTCGAGACCCTGGTCGCCTCCGATCCGGAACCGCTGACCTCGTCCTTCACGGTGACCCACTCGATGCTGCTCAACCTCCTGCAGCGCCCCGGGGACCCGGTGCTCGCGGCGTGGCACCTGCTGACCCACAACCACGAGACGCGGCCGCGGCAGCGCGCCCTGCTGAAGCAGGCCATCGGCATCCTCAAGGAGCTGCGCGCCGCCGGCGTCGTCGAGAAGCTCCCGGAGCCCGACGAGGAGGGCCGCACCTGGCGGCTGACCGTGGAGCTGCAGGAGAACTTCGCCCTCAACCAGCCGCTGTCCCCCTTCGCCCTCGCCGCCCTCACCCTGCTGGACCGGGAGGACCCGGGCTACGCCCTGGACGTCGTCTCCGTGATCGAGGCGACCCTGGAGAAGCCCCGCCAGGTCCTGAACATGCAGGAGAAGAAGGCCCGCGGGGAGGCCGTGGCGTCGATGAAGGCCGAGGGCCTCGACTACGACGAGCGGATGAAGGAGCTCGAGGACGTCAGCTACGCCAAGCCGCTCGAGGAGCTGCTGACCCAGGCGTTCGAGACGTACCGCACCGGCGCCCCGTGGGTGGCGCAGTTCGAGCTGACGCCCAAGTCCGTGGTGCGGGACATGTACGAGCGCGCCATGACGTTCGGCGACTACGTGCAGTTCTACGGCCTGGCCCGCTCCGAGGGCATCCTGTTGCGCTATCTCTCCGACGCCTACAAGGCGCTGCGCCAGACCGTGCCCCTGGACCTGCTCCGGGAGGACCTCGAGGACCTCGTGGAGTGGCTGGGCGAGCTCATCCGGCAGACCGACAACTCGCTGCTCGACGAGTGGGAGAAGCTGGCCGCCGGGGAGGAGTCCCCCATGGGCACCTCCGCGGACTCCCTGGAGGAGCTCATCGACGAGCAGCCCCCCGTGATCACGTCCAACCCGCGGGCGTTCCGGGTCATGGTGCGCAACGCCCTGTTCCAGCGCGTCGAGCTGTTCGCGGACGAGAAGGACAAGGTCCTGGGCGCCCTCGACGGCGAGCACGGCTGGGACCGGGACCGGTGGGCGGACGCCATGGACGCGTACTTCGGCGAGCACGAGGACATCTACACGGACCCCCAGTCGAGGGGGCCGGGGCTGATCCGGATCGACGAGCAGCCCGAGGGCCTGCCGGGGTTCTGGACCGTGGTGCAGGTCTTCGACGACCCGGACGGCCACCACGACTGGGGCATCAACGCCCGCATCGATCTGCGGGCCTCGGACGAGGACGGCTTCCCCGCGGTGGTCGTGGACAACGTGGGGCCCATCACCGAGACGGGCCGCTGAGCCGGGGCCGCCCGGCGGTCCCTCCCACGACGACGGAGCCCCCGGTGCGCACCTGCTCGGTGCGCGCCGGGGGCTCCTGCTCCCGGTGCGCGGGGCACCGGGAGGGGGTGGCTCAGACGGCGGAGCTGCCGCCGCCGCGGGGGGCGTCCGGGGTCGTGGTGCCGGCCGACTCCTGGGTCTCGGCCCGGGCGCCCGAGAGGGCCTCGGCCTCCGGGGCCGGCACGGCGTCCGGCTCCGGGCCCACCCCGGTGCGCTCGAACTCGCGGTGCTTGCCGCGGGCGCGGTCCAGGAGCTCGTGGAACTGCTTCTCGGACTCGAGCAGCTCCTGGCGGTGCTTGTCGGAGATCTTCGGCATCTGCCGCTGGTACTTCGCGGCCTTCTCCGCCAGCTTCTGGCGCTCCCCGGCGGGGGCGTCCTGCGGCAGGGTCACGTACTTCTCGGCGACGGTCTGCAGGCCGTTGAGCACGCGCAGGGCCCGGCCCTTGGGGCTGTAGAGGGAGGCCAGGACGG
Source organism: Kocuria sp. CCUG 69068 (assembly GCF_020833785.1). Lineage (NCBI taxonomy): Bacteria > Bacillati > Actinomycetota > Actinomycetes > Micrococcales > Micrococcaceae > Kocuria > Kocuria sp. CCUG 69068. The sequence goes on along the minus strand of NZ_PDDL01000006.1, from coordinate 71,399 downwards.
TGATGATCAGCACCCCCACGATGACGGTCAGCGAGAGGCTGATGCCGACCTCGACGACCTCCACGTGCTCACCGTTGTTGATGAAGCCCAGGTTGTTCTCGTGCAGGGCGTGCAGGATGAGCTTGACGCCGATGAAGCCGAGGATGATCGCCAGGCCCCAGGAGAGGTAAATGAGGCGGTCCAGGAGACCGTCGATGAGGAAGTAGAGCTGGCGCAGGCCCATGAGGGAGAACGCCACGGCGGTGAACACCAGGTAGGTCTGCTGGGTCAGGCCGAAGATCGCGGGGATGGAGTCCAGCGCGAAGAGCACGTCGGTGCCGCCGATGGCCACCATCACGAGCAGCATCGGCGTCATGACCTTCTTGCCGTTCTCCATGGTGAACAGCTTGTCGCCGTCGTACTCGTCGGAGGTGTGCATGAAGCGCTTGGCGGTGCGGATGATGAAGTTGTCCGCCTCGTCGTGGGCGGACTCGGACAGCTCGCCCTTGATCAGGGAGCCGGCCGTCAGCAGCAGGATGAGGCCGAACAGGTAGAAGATCCAGGCGAACTGGTTGATCAGCCCGGCGCCCACGAAGATCAGGGCGGTGCGGGCGATCAGGGCGAACGTGATGCCGAACAGCAGGACCTTCTGCTGGTCCTCGCGCGGGACCTTGAAGGACGCGATGATGATGAGGAAGACGAAGAGGTTGTCGACCGACAGCGCCTTCTCGGTGATGTACCCGGCGTAGTACTCGCCGGCGTACCGGCCGCCCCACTGGACGAGGACGAACAGGCCGAAGAGGAGGGCGATGCCCACGTAGATCGCGGACCAGATCGCGGCTTCCTTGAGCTGCGGTTCGTGGGCCTTGCGCACGTGGAACACGTAGTCGAAGAGCAGCAGGCCGATGATGGCCGCGATGGTGACGATCCAGACGGTGAGTGAGACTTCCATGGTTCTGCTTTCGGGGTCGAGTACGGGACAGCCGTAAGTCTCTCCGCCGTTCCCGCCGGACCGTTCCGGTCCAGTGCTGGGCTCGACCGCTGCGTCCGGCCGGGTTGTGGCACCCGACGTGCTGACGTCCACAGCGCTGAGGGATACTCCCCTAGGCTCGGGCCAGTCTATACGGACGTCCCGGCCGGCACGGCCAGGGGCCCGGTCCGCCGTGCGGCGGACCGGGCCCCTCCCCGCACGGGCCGTCGAGGACGGTCCCGGGCGCTCAGCCTGCGGTGGTGCTCAGTGCCGGGCCTCCCGGTGCTCCGCGTGCCCCAGGTGCCGGCTCTCGCTGTGGTGCTCCTCCGCGGTCTTGCCCGTGTGCTCGTGGAGGTCGGGCAGCTCCACGGCGGAGCGTTCCGAGGCGCCGCGGGCCGCACGGTGCTTCTGCACGAGCTCGGCCTGCACGATGCGGATCTCCTGGGTGGGGGTGCCCTCCGGGATGCCCCGGTAGACCTCGATGGCCCGGTGCAGCTCGGCGACGGCGTGGGCGGACCGGCCCTTCGGGCTGACCATCGAGGCGACCGTGGCGACCACGATGATGGCCACGATCACGCCGAGGGACACGAAGGTGGGGATCTCGGGGGCCCACCCGATGTGCTCGCCGCCGTTGATGAAGGGCACCTCGTTCTCGTGCATGGCGTGCAGGATGAGCTTGACGCCGATGAACGCCAGGATCAGCGACAGTCCGTGCTTGAGGTAGATGAGCCGCTCCATGAGCCCGCCGAGCAGGAAGTAGAGCTGGCGCAGGCCCATGAGGGCGAAGATGTTGGCCGTGAAGACGATGAACGGGCTCTGGGTCAGCCCGAAGATCGCCGGGATGGAGTCGAAGGCGAACATCAGGTCGGTCACGCCGATGGTCACGAAGACGACGAGCATCGGGGTGAAGAGCTTCTTGCCGTCCACGGTGGTGCGCAGCTTGTTGCCGTCGTACCGGTCCGTCATGGGGACCACGGTGCGCAGCCTGCGGATGAGGCCGTTCTCCTCCGACTCGTCCTCGCCGTCGTCCTTGGCCTGGTGGTACGCCGTCCAGAGCAGGAAGACGCCGAAGAGGTAGAAGACCCAGGAGAAGTTCGCGATGATCGTGGCGCCCAGCAGGATGAAGATCCCGCGCAGGACCAGCGCGATGATGATGCCCACCATCAGCACCTCCTGCTGGTACTTCCGCGGCACCGCGAAGCGGGTCATGATCACGATGAACACGAACAGGTTGTCGATGCTGAGGCTGTACTCCGTGATCCAGCCCGCCACGAACTGTGTGCCCTGCTCGGCGCCCGCGAAGGCGAACATCAGGGCGCCGAAGACCAGGGCGAGGGCCACGTAGACGCCCACCCAGATGCCGGCCTCCTTCATGGAGGGCTCGTGGGGGCGCTTGGCGACCATGATCAGGTCGAAGAGAAGGATGCAGCCGAGAACGACGAAGGAGCCGATCTCGAACCACGCGGGTAGCTGTGTGTGCACGCGAGTTCTTTCGCTTGGAGATGGGTGAGCCCGCGGGCCGGCGTCGTCCGGGGAACGGGGCGGACCGGGGCATCACGATGAGCCGCAAGTCTCTCCACCGCCCCCGGCGGGCTGGAGGCCCGGGTGCCGAGGTGCGGTCGCTGCGACCGGCCCGGCTCCGTTGCCCGGCGTGCTGACGACCGCAGCGCTGAGGGATACTCCCCTACGCGGAGAGCACTCTACCCGAACCTGGGAGAACGCCGGGAACGGACGCGGCCCCGGGTCCCGGTCCCGGCCGGAGCGGGCTCAGGCGTGCCCTGCCTGCTGCATCTGCCGCAGCTCCTTCTTGAGGTCCGCGAGCTCGTCGCGGATCCGCCCGGCGAGCTCGAACTGCAGCTCGGCGGCCGCGGCCTGCATCTGCTCCGTCATCTGCGCGATGAGGTCCGTGAGGTCCTCCGCCGGCGCGGCCGCGAACCCGTCCCGGCGCAGCTTGTCCTCCGCGGCCGTCACGGCGTCCCGCCCGCCCTTCGCCCCGGTCGGCGCGGTCTTCTTCCCGGCGGCGGCACGGCGGGCGAGCAGCTCCCGGGTGTCCTCCTCCTCGCGCTGGAGCTGGTCGGTGATGTCCGCGATCTTCTTCCGCAGCGGCTGGGGGTCGATCCCGTGCTCCGTGTTGTAGGCGACCTGGATCTCCCGGCGCCGGTTCGTCTCCTCGATGGCCGTGGCCATCGAGTCGGTGATCCGGTCCGCGTACATGTGCACCTGGCCGGAGACGTTGCGGGCGGCACGGCCGATCGTCTGGATGAGGGACGTCGTGGAGCGCAGGAAGCCCTCCTTGTCGGCGTCGAGGATCGCCACCAGGGAGACCTCGGGCAGGTCCAGGCCCTCGCGCAGCAGGTTGATGCCCACGAGGACGTCGAACGTGCCCATCCGCAGCTCGCGCAGCAGCTCCACGCGGCGGAGGGTGTCCACGTCCGAGTGCAGGTACTGGACCCTGACCCCGTGCTCCATGAGGTACTCGGTGAGGTCCTCGGCCATGCGCTTGGTGAGGGTCGTGACGAGCACGCGCTCGTCCCGCTCGACCCGCGCGTTGATCTCGTCGAGGAGGTCGTCGATCTGCCCCTTGGTCGGCTTGACGACCACCTCGGGGTCGATCAGCCCGGTGGGCCGGATGATCTGCTCCACGTAGCCGTCCGCCTGGGACAGCTCGTACTTGCCCGGAGTGGCCGAGAGGTAGACGGTCTGGCCGATGCGCCCCAGGAACTCGTCCCACTTCAGCGGGCGGTTGTCCATCGCCGAGGGCAGCCGGAAGCCGTGCTCCACGAGGGTGCGCTTGCGGGACATGTCGCCCTCGTACATGCCGCCGATCTGCGGGATCGTCACGTGGGACTCGTCGACCACCAGCAGGAAGTCGTCCGGGAAGTAGTCGATGAGGCAGTGCGGGGCGGAGCCGCGGGGGCGGCCGTCGATGTGCAACGAGTAGTTCTCGATGCCGTTGCAGTAGCCCATCTGCTCCATCATCTCGAGGTCGTACGTGGTGCGCATCCGCAGCCGCTGGGCCTCGACGAGCTTGTTCTGGGACTCCAGCTCCTTGAGCCGCGCGGCGAGCTCGTCCTCGATGGACTTCACGGCCGTGGCCATCCGGTCCGCGCCGGCCACGTAGTGGGAGGCGGGGAAGACGTACATCTCCGTCTCCTCCCGGATGATCTCCCCGGTGAGCGGGTGCAGGGTGTAGATCGACTCGATCTCGTCGCCGAAGAACTCCACCCGGACCGCGTGCTCCTCGTACATCGGGATGATCTCCACGGTGTCCCCGCGCACGCGGAACGTGCCGCGGTGGAAGTCGACGTCGTTGCGCGCGTACTGCATGTTCACGAACCGGCGCAGCAGCTCGTCGCGGTCCATCTCCTCCCCCCGGCGCAGCGTGACCATCTGCGCCACGTACTCCTCGGGGGTGCCCAGACCGTAGATGCAGGACACGGTGGCGACCACGACGACGTCCCGGCGGGTCAGCAGCGCGTTGGTCGCGGAGTGCCGCAGCCGCTCGACCTCCTCGTTGATGGAGGAGTCCTTCTCGATGAAGGTGTCCGTCTGCGGCACGTAGGCCTCGGGCTGGTAGTAGTCGTAGTAGGACACGAAGTACTCGACGGCGTTGTTGGGCAGCAGCTCCCGCAGCTCGTTGGCGAGCTGCGCGGCGAGCGTCTTGTTCTGCACCATGACGAGGGTGGGCCGCTGGACGCGCTCGATGAGCCACGCGGCGGTCGCGGACTTGCCGGTGCCGGTGGCTCCGAGCAGCACGACGTCCTTCTCCCCCGCCTCGATCCTCGCGGCGAGCTCCTCGATGGCCCGGGGCTGGTCGCCGGCGGGCACGTAGTCGGAGATGACCTCGAAGGGGGCGACGACACGGTTGATCTTCTGGGCGAGGCTCATGGCACCAGGCTACGCGCCGCCCCGGACACGGAGGCCGGGTTCCTCCGGAGGCGATCGGCCCCGCGGCCGCCGGGGCCGCACGCCGGAAATACGCCGCGGGCGCCGCCCGTTGCACAGGGCACACCGCCGCGCCGGGCGGGTGCCGGCGGGCCCCGCCGGCAGCGGCCGGGCCACCACCGGGAGGAACACCGTGTCCATCGTCATCACCGGCGCGACCGGCCGGCTGGGCCGCCACGTCATCAGCTCCCTGCTGCGCCTGGACGTGCAGCTGCCGGACCTCGTGGCCGCCGGCCGCGACGAGGAGAAGCTCGGTGCCCTCCGGGAGCTGGGCCTGGCCACCGTCCGGGCCGACTACACCGAGCCCGCGACCCTCGACGAGGCGTTCGCGGGGGCGGACACGGTCCTGCTGATCTCCAGCAGCGAGGTGGGGATCCGCGTTCCCCAGCACCGGAACGCGGTCGACGCCGCCGTCCGGGCCGGGGTCTCCCGCCTCGTCTACACCAGCGCCCTCGGCGCCGACCGCGGGAAGCTGCTGCTCGCCGACGAGCACCTGGCCACGGAGGAGGCGATCGCCGCGTCCGGGCTCCCGTTCACGATCCTGCGCAACGGCTGGTACACCGAGAACTTCGAGCCGGCCCTGCGGCACGCGGAGACCACCGGCGTGGTCCTGGCCAGTGCCGGGGACGGCCGGGTGGCCAGCGCCACCCGCGAGGACTACGCGGAGGCGATCGCCGCGGTCCTCGCCCAGGACGGCCACGCGGGGCAGACCTACGAGCTCTCGGGGGACGTGGCGTGGAGCTTCGACGAGCTGGCCGCCGCGCTGACCGAGGTCCTGGACCGGGAGGTGACCTACCGGCGGCTCACGCCCGAGCAGCACCTGGCGGAGCTGGAGCGGACCGGCGTGGACGAGAGCACCGCGCGGTTCCTGGTCGCACTGGACGCCAACATCGAGGACGGCGCCCTGGACCTCGTCACCGGGGACCTGTCGCGGCTGCTCGGCCGGCGCACCACGGGGCTCGTGGACGCGCTGCGCATGATGCGCTGACGCGCGGGGCCGCGGGCGGGAGTCGTCAGTTGCGGGACGTCCCGGCCCGGGGGCCGCCGCGGGAGTCGTCGCGGTGGTAGAGGTACTCGTTGCCGTGCTCGTCCCGCTCGATCACGAAGTGCTTCTGGCACTCCTCGTACCAGGCGTGGGCCCGTTCGCTCTCCCCGGCGCCGTGGGTCTCCGGCGCCACGCGATCGGCCGCGCCGTAGATCTTGAGCGCGATCTGGTTCAACCGGTCCAGGAGGCGGTAGCCCGACGACGGCGCGTCCTCGTTGACGGTGTGCTGCTCTTCAGACATGACGTCCCCCAGGTGACCGCGGTGCGGATGGGACCATTCTATTCCTCGTGCCGCGCCCCGCGAAGGCCGGTCGGCCGGCAGCTCCGGACGCCCGGGCGGCGCGCCAGGAGGGCCCGCCGGGAGCGCGCGGTCACATCCGCTGGTACCTGGCCCGGACCACCATGAAGACCCCGTAGCAGATGAGGCCCAGGGCCACGGCCCCGAGGATCCACGCCCCGAAGGGCTGCTCCTGGAGGGCCTTGAGCGCACCGTCCAGCCCCGACGACTGCTCCGGGTCGCTGCGCACCGTGGCGACGACGACGAGCACCCCGAGCACCGCCAGGGCCACGCCCTTGGCCGCGTAGCCGGCCGTGCCCAGCCACATGACCGCCCTGCCGGCCGTGCCCGGCGGCAGGCTCTTCAGGTTCTCCCGGAAGGACCTCGTCACGCCCCGGTGGACGAAGAAGGCGCCGGCGACGACGAGGCCCAGCCCCACGGCGATCAGCAGGACAGTGCCGGCCGGGTGCGCCATGAGCCGGGCGCTGAGCGACTGGGTGGACCCGCTGCTGTCGCTCGTGCCGCCGAGGGCGTAGGTCCCGAACACGGCGCCGATGGCGCCGTAGACGACCGCCTGGCCGCCCATCTTGACGCGGTGCTTGAGCCGGTCCCGGTCCGAGCGCTGCGTCGCGCCGAAGAAGATCTCGCTGAACAGGAAGACGGCGAGCGCCGCGCAGCCGAGGAAGCACGCCCACAGCAGGACGGTGCCGCCCGGGCTGCCGGCGAGCGCGGCGACCGCCCCCGACTGGTCGGCCGAGCCCGAGCCGCCGGTGGCCACGCGCAGCGCGATGACCCCGATCATGACGTGCAGCAGACCCGCCGCCACGTACCCGGCGCGGGCCGCGAGGACGAACCCGCGGGAGTCCGTCGCGTCGTCCGCGGCGTCGGCCGCCCTCGTGGCCTGCCGGCCGACCTCGCCCATGGTTCCTCCTGCGGTGTGGGTCTCCATCGTGCGCCTGCGGACCGCCGGTGTCCACGACGCCGTTCGGCTGGCACCGGGCCCGCCCCGGACCGGGGCCCGCCGGGGTGCCGCCCCGGGCCGGCTACTGCCGGAAGGCGGCGTCGAACGAGGCGCCGGAGGGGGCGAAGTCGAAGCGCTTCAGGAAGGCCAGGGCCTCGGGGGCGCCCCGGAGGCGGTCCATGCCGGCGTCCTCCCACTCCACGGAGATCGGTCCGTCGTAGCCGATGGCGGTGAGGGCCCGGAAGCTGTCCTCCCACGGAACGTCGCCCCGTCCGGTCGAGACGAAGTCCCAGCCGCGGCGGGGGTCGCCCCAGGGCAGGTGCGAGGACAGGACGCCGTTGCGCCCACCGCCGGTTCGCATCTTCGTGTCCTTGCAGTCCACGTGGTAGATCCGGTCCGCGAAGTCGGAGATGAACGCCACCGGGTCGATCTGCTGCCACAGGAAGTGGCTGGGGTCCCAGTTCAGTCCGAAGGCCGGGCGGTGGCCGATGGCCTCCAGCGCCCGGTGCGTGGACCAGTAGTCGTAGGCGATCTCGGAGGGGTGGACCTCGTGGGCGAAGCGCACCCCGCACTCGTCGAAGACGTCCAGGATGGGGTTCCACCGGTCCGCGAAGTCCTGGTACCCGGCGTCGATCACGTCCTGGGAGACGGGCGGGAACATCGCCACGTACTGCCAGACGGAGGACCCGGTGAAGCCGACCACGGTGTCCACGCCCAGCTTCCGCGCGAGCCGTGCGGTGTGCTGCAGCTCCTCGGCGGCGCGGGTGCGCACTCCCTCGGGCGTGCCGTCGCCCCAGACCCGGGGTCCCACGATGGACTCGTGCCGGAAGTCGATCGGGTCGTCGCAGACCGCCTGGCCCTTGAGGTGGTTGGAGATGGCCCAGACCCCGAGGCCGTGGCGCTCGAGGATGTCGAGCCGGTCCCGGACGTAGGCGTCGTCGTCCCACCGCCAGGCGTCGAGGTGCTCGCCGGAGACGGCGATCTCCAGGCCGTCGTAGCCCCAGCCGGCCGCCAGCTCGGCGACCTCCTCGAGCGGGAGGTCGGCCCACTGGCCGGTGAACAGCGTGTAGGGGTGGTGTCCCATCGTCGGTCCTTCGGGTCGGGGAGAGCGGTGCTCCGCTCGTCCGGGGTCAGAGGTGGACGGTGGCGCCGGAGCGCGCCGCGCTGTCCGTCACGGCGGCGAGCACCCGCTGGACCTCCAGGCCGTCCTCGAACCCGGGGGCGGCCGGGGTCCCCGTGTCGATGGACCGCAGGAGCTCGGCGGCCTGGCTGGTGAACGTGTGGTCCCAGCCCAGGACGTGCCCGGCCGGCCACCACGCCCCCACGTAGGGGTGGGTGGCCTCGGTGACGAGGATCCGGCTGCTGCCCTGGGTGTCCGGCGGCGCGGTGGCGTCGAACAGGTGCAGCTCGTTGAGCCGCTCCAGGTCGAAGCGCAGCCCGCCCAGCGATCCGTAGACCTCGATCCCGAGGGCGTTCTTGCGGCCGGTGGCGCAGCGGGAGACCTCCAGGCCGACCACCGCCCCGGAGGCGGTGCGCAGGGTGGCCCAGGCGGCGTCGTCGACCGTCACCGGCTCGGGGCCGTCCTCCCCCGTCCGGGTGGGGACGAACGTGGTGAGCGTCCCGGAGACGGACGTGACCGGCGAGTCCAGGAGGAAGCGCACCTGGTCGACGGCGTGGGAGGCGAGGTCGCCCAGCGCTCCGGACCCGGCGGTCTCCCGGCGCAGGCGCCAGGTCATGGGCGCGTGCTCGTCGACGAGCCAGTCCTGCAGGTAGCTGACCCGGACCTGGCGGATCCGGCCCACGCGGCCGTCCGCGATCAGCTGCCGGGCCAGCGCCAGGGCCGGCACCCGGCGGTAGTTGAAGCCCACCATGGAGTGGACGCCGCGGGTCCGGGCGGCCGCCGCGGCGGCCGCCATCCGCTCGGCCTCGGCCACCGTGTTGGCCAGCGGCTTCTCCACGAGCACGTGCTTGCCGGCCTCGAGGGCGGCCACGGCCATGTCGGCGTGCAGGTGGCCGGGCGTGCAGATGTCGACGACGTGGACGTCGTCCCGTTCCAGCACCGACCGCCAGTCGGTGCCGCTCTCCTCCCAGCCGTACCGCCGGGCGGCCTCGGCCACGTGCCCGGCGTCCCGGCCCACCAGCACCTTCTGCGCCACGCGGGGCGTGGGGTAGAAGGCGTTGACGTTGCGCCAGGCGTTGGAGTGGGCCTTGCCCATGAAGGAGTGGCCGAGCACGGCGACGCCCAGGGCGGCGCTCCCGTGGGCGGGGGGAACGGCGGGGTCGGGCACGGTGGTGGTCATGGGTGTCCTCCTGGGGACCGGGCGGCGCACGAGCGCAGGAACGCCAGTCCGTCCTCGGCGAGCTGGTCCTGGCTCTCGGCCAGGGGCCGCCAGATCGAGGCGGCGGTGGCGATGCTGGCGTTGCGGGCGGTGAAGCTCTCGATGCTGAGGGCGCCGGTGTAGCCGACGGCGTCCAGGGCGTCGAAGATTTCCGTCCAGTCCGTCTGGTCCCCGCCGGGGGCTCCCCGGTCGTTGCCGCAGACCTGGACGTGGACGAGGTGCCGGCCGGCCGCCCGGACGGCGTCGGCGGAGGAGCGCTCCTCGATGTTCAGGTGGTAGGTGTCCAGGGCCAGTCCCACGCCGTGGCCGAGCAGCGGCCCGAGGGCCTCGAGCGCCTGGGCGGTGGTGTTGAGCAGGGACGTCTCGTAGCGGTTGAGCGGTTCGATGCCGAGGACCACCCCGGCGGCCTCGGCCTCGGCGGCCAGCGGGGCGAGACGGCGCCGCAGCTGCGCGTAGGCGTCCGCGCGCTCCGCCGCGTCCATCCGCCACACCCGGCCCGTGCGGGCGTAGAAGGGCCCGCACACGGCCGGCGCGCCGATGTCGTGGGCCAGCCGGATGCAGGCGCTGAGATAGTGCTGGGTGCGGGTGATCACGGCGTCGTCCGCCAGGACGAGTTCGCGCCCGGGCGCCATGGCGCCGACGAGCAGCGGGCTGAGCCCGCCGAGGGCGTCCCGCACCACCCCGGCCGAGAGGTCGCCGACGTTCTCCAGCGGGAGCTCGACGGCGTCGAAGCCTATGTCCGCGATCCTCGCCAGGAGCGGGGGCAGGTTCGCGTCGGTGAGGGGGGACTCCCACACCCAGGTGTTGACGGCGATCGGGCGCTGCACGGGTCTGCCTCCTCTCGGTGCGGTGGGCTGGATGGCGCCCCGCCCGCCGCCGGGGTCTCCCGGGGCCGGGCCGGTGGCGGGCAGGGCGCGGTCGGGCGGGTCAGGGGATGACGCGGTCCCGCCAGACGTCGGGGTAGCCCGGCAGGTCCTCGCCGCCGAACTTGGCGTAGTGGCCGTCGGGCATCCCCTCGTTGTCGGCGAGGAAGTCCGCCCGCTGCTCCTCGGTGATCGGCTCCTGCGGCAGGACCCACTCGGCGGGGACGTCCTCGCCGGCGAAGATCTGCTCGAGCGCCAGCAGCGGGGTGCGCCACTGGAAGTTCGAGTACACCGGGGCGAGGCCGGTCAGGCCGGTGTCCTCCCACTTGCGCAGGTAGCTCATCTCGTCCTCGCCGGTCATCACCGGGTAGTCCGCGCCGGCGTCCTCGAACGCCTCGATGGCGGCGACGGCGCCGTCGCCGGCGTCCATCCACACGCCCTGCACGTCCCCGGTGGCGAGCTCGTCGGAGATGATCTTCTTGATCTCGGTGGGGTCGGCGCCGGTGAAGTAGTCGGTCGCCTCGATCCCGTTCTCCTCGAAGATCCGCTCGGCCGCGGCCCAGCGCTGCTCCAGGACGTCGACGCCCGGGAGGATGCGCAGGGCCACCACCTTGTCGCCCTCCTGCAGGTTGTCCACCAGGAAGTTCGCCGAGTCGATGCCCCAGGCGAAGCCGCCGATGGGGTGGATGAACGTCGTCGCGCAGTCGGTCTCCACCCCGCGGTCGAAGACCACCACCGGTTTGCCGGTCTCGCACGCGCGCTCCACGGCGGGCGTCAGGGCGGCGGTCGAGTTCGGCGAGATGATGAACCCGTCGCACTCGCCCTCGGCGATGAAGTAGTCGATGTCGGCGATCTGCGTGTTGTCGTCGTCCTGGGCGTCGCGGGTCTCCATCTCGGAGATCACCCCGGAGTCCTGGAGCACCTTCAGCTGCTCGTTCATGGTGATCCACCCGGTCTGGCGCCAGGGGTTGGAGATGGAGGCGTTGGAGAAGCACACCTTCTGCGGGCCGTCGGCGGCGAACTCCCCGGTGGCGGTCGTCTCCCCGTCGATGTACTGCGTCCAGGGCTGCTCCGGGTCCCCCTCGAAGGAGGCGGAGCGCTGGTCGAGCTGCCGGTCGTACTCCGCCTGGTCGAACCACTCGTCACCGCCCTCCGGGGCCGGCGTGGCGGCGGCCTCCGCGCCCCCCGTCTCGGCGGGCGGCGGCTCCTCCATCGACTGGTCGGTGGTGCAGGCGGTCAGTCCCAGCAGCGCTGCCGCTGCCACCACGGTGATCCTTGACTGGATGCTTCGGCGCATCATGTTCCTTCCTCGTCGGTGCCCGGGGTGGGCGGTGCTGCGATGGCACTTCTCGGCTCCTGCGCCGCCGCGGTCCGGCCGCGCCGGCGGCGCTTCCAGGTCTGGGTGCCGGCGGCGACGGCGAGGATGATGATCGCGCCCTGGACGGTGTCCCGCCAGGTCGACTGGACCCCCAGGAAGTTCAGGAGCGCGAAGAGGGTCTCGAGGGCGAAGGCGCCGGCGGCCGCGGAGAGCACCCAGCCGCGCCCGCCGCCCAGCACGACCCCGCCGAGGACCACGGCGGTGATGGCCGTGAACTCGTAGCCGCGCCCCACGGACGGGTGCACGCCGGCGTAGCCGACGAGGATGATCCCCGCCACGGTGGCGGCCAGGGAGGAGAGCATGAACGCCCGGGTGCGCACCCACCAGACCCGGGCCCCGGTCAGCGCGGCGGCCCGGGGGTTGTCGCCCACGGCGACGAGCGTGCGGCCGTAGGGCCGGCGCATGAGCCAGAGGGCGGCGAGCGCGACGACCGTCACCAGGACCACCGGGTAGGGCAGGATCCCCAGGACCGGGACGTCCTGGATGCCGCCGCGGCCGATCTGCCGGAAGCTGTCCGCGGGGTTCCCCGTCGCGGCGCCGCCCGTCCAGTAGAGCACCAGCCCGAGCAGGGCGAGCATGGTGCCGAGGGTGACGATGAAGCTCGGCACCTTCAGGAGCGTGGTGACCAGTCCGTTGACCAGGCCCACGAGCGCGCCGAGGACGAGCATCAGGACCAGGACGGGCACCGTCCGGCTGTCGTCCTGGCCGATGAGGTTGCCGGCCACGAACACCTGGGCGGTGACCACCGAACCCATGGACAGGTCGAACTCCCCGGAGACGATCACGAAGTACTGCCCGATGGCCGCGATGGCGATCGGCGCCGTGCGGCCGACGAACCGGATCAGCGAGCCCGGTTCGCCGAAGGACGGGTTGACGGCGACGGCCGCGACCAGCAGCACCAGGAGGAGCACGAAGACGGCCCCGCCGGGCGTCCGCAGCCCGCGCAGCACGCGCTCGTGCCACGGTGACCGGTTCTGCTGCAGGACCGCGGTCCGGTCCGTGACGGTGGCGCTCATGCCGTGACCTCCTGCGCGGTCCGCCCGCTCCGGTCGTCGAAGCGCGCGGGCCGGCTGACCACCCGGCGCCGGGCGTAGACGGCCACGGCTACGACGATGACGATGCCGCGGACCACGTCCTTCAGGAACGGGTTGATCTGCATCACGCTCATGATGTTGTCGATCATCGCGAAGATGAGGACCCCGCCCAGCGTCCCCACCAGCGATCCCTTGCCGCCCGCCAGGAGCGTCCCGCCCAGGACCACGGCGGCGATGGAGAGCAGGTCGTACCCGCCCTGGGACCCGATCGTGGGGCTGCCCACCCCGAGCCGCGCCGCGAGCAGCAGCCCCGCGAGACCGGCCATGACGGAGCAGATGACGTGGGCGGCCACGATCGGGGTGCCGGTCCGGATCCCGGACATCCGGGCCACCCGGATGTCCCCGCCGACCGCGTACATGTGGTGGCCCAGGCGGCTGCGGGTCAGCATGAGCAGCACCGCGCCCGCGCAGGCCAGCATGATCAGCGTGGAGATGGGGACCGGGCCGATGCCCGTGGCCCCGATGAGGCGGAAGGCCACCGGGGTCTGCCCCGAGCTGCCCTTGTAGTTGGTGGCGAGGTAGCCGCTGACGACGAGCCCGGTGCCCAGCGTGGCGATGAACCCGTGGACCTTCAGCCCGGACACCACCAGGCCGTTGACCAGGCCGATGCCCGCGGAGACGACCAGGGCCAGCGCCACGCCGGGCAGGATGTTCCCGGGCTGGTTCGCCATGAGGCCGGCCGAGAGCAGGCTCGCGAGGCTGATGACGTACGGCACGGACAGGTCGAGGCTCCCCACCAGGATCACGAGCGTCTGGCCGATCGCGATGAAGCCGAGGACGCTGGTCCCGGTGAGGATCGCGGAGATGTTGCCGGCGCTGACGAAGCTGCGCCCGGTGGCGCCCACGAGCACCGTGCCGACCACGACGGTGAGCAGCACCACGAGGTAGACGATGTGGGTGGACGTGAGCCTCGAGAACGCGTTCACGGTCTCGCCCCTTCCGTGCGGGCGCCGGTGGCCAGCCGCAGCACCTGCTCCTCGGTGCTGTCCGGCGGGAGCTCACCGGCGATCCGGCCGTCGCGCAGGACCACGATCCGGCTGGACATGCCGAGGACCTCCGGCAGTTCGCTGGAGACCATGAGGATGGCCCTGCCCTCCGCGGCGAGCATGCGCATGAGGTTGTAGACGGCGATCTTGGCGCCCACGTCGATCCCTCGGGTGGGCTCGTCGAGCAGCACGACCCGCGGGTCCACGGCCAGCCACTTGGCGAGGACGACCTTCTGCTGGTTCCCGCCCGAGAGGTACTGGACCTCCTGGTCCAGGTCCCGGGCCACGACCTCCAGCGAGGAGAGGACCCCGGGGACGTCCTTGCGGGCCGCGGCGGTCCGCCGCGGGAAGACGGAGCGGATCACGCCCAGGGCGTTGTCCAGGATGGACTGGTCGAGGCTCAGTCCCTGGGACTTGCGGTCCTCCGTGATCAGGGCCACGCCCTGCCGGACGGCCTGCCGGGGCGAGATGGCCGTGTACGGCCTGCCGTCCAGCGCCATGGACCCGCGGGTGAACGGGTGGACGCCGAAGACGGCCTCCACCAGCTCCGTCCGCCCCGAGCCCTGGAGCCCGGCGACCCCCACGATCTCCCCGGCGCGCAGGGTCAGGTCGATGCCGTCGAGCTGGTCGTTGCCGCCGCCGTCGATCCTCAGGAGCTCCCGCCCCACCCCGGTGCCGGGCACCGCCTCCGGGAAGTAGGCGGAGATCGGGCGGCCCACCATCATCCGCACCAGGGCGGCGTCGTCCATGGCGGAGGCGGGCTCGGTGCCCACCACGCGGCCGTCCTTGAGGACGGTGATGGTGTCGCACAGGTCGAAGATCTCCTTCAGCCGGTGGGACACGTACAGGATGGCGGTGCCGCGCGCCCGGAGCCGGCGGACGATCGCGTAGAGCAGGTCCACCTCGGGGCCGGCGAGGGCCGCGGTCGGCTCGTCCATGGAGATGACGCGGGCGTCGTAGCTGATGGCCTTGGCGATCTCCACGATCTGCTGCTGGGCCACGGACAGCGAGCTCACGGTCGTGGTCGGCCGGATGCTGGTGATGCCCAGGTCCTCGAGCAGCTCGCTCGTCCTCGCGTTCATGGCCCGCCGGTCCACGAGCAGGCCCCGGCGCGGCTCGCGGCCGAGGAACACGTTCTCGGCCACGGTGCGGTCGGGCAGCAGGTTGAACTCCTGGAACACCGTCGACAGCCCGGCCACGTGCGCCTGGGTGGGGTGGTGGAACTCGACGGGGGTGCCGCCGATCTGCACGGTGCCCGCGTCCCGCTCGTGCACCCCGGCGAGCACCTTCATCAGGGTGGACTTGCCGGCGCCGTTCTCGCCGACGAGCCCGTGCACCTCGCCGGCGTGCAGCCGCAGGTCCACGTCCTCGAGCACCGGCACCCCGAAGAAGGACTTCGACAGGCCGGTGACGTCCAGCACCGGGGAGCTCGTGCGCTCGTTCATGCGGTCACTGTGACACGCACCACAGACTTCTGTCGACAGTCCTGCAAAAGTTGTTCCATCACTGTGCGTTTGTGACGTGCTTGACCCCCCTAAGGGGGCATGCTCTACTGAAAAAGTGCTGCAGACTCCTCCGTCGGCGCCGTCGCCGCGCTCCTCGGACTCGCCCGCCCCGGGGGCGAGCGAAGTCTTCCAGCTGCTGCGCGACGGCCGCCCGAGGACCCGGGCGGAGCTCGCCCAGCTGACCGGGCTGGCCCGCTCCACCGTGGCGTCCCGCGTGGACACCCTCATGACCCTGGGACTCGTCGCACCGTACGGCGGGGCCGCCTCCACCGGGGGGCGCCCACCCTCGCTCTTCGCCCTGAACCCGGGCGCCCGGGTGGTGGTCGGCGCGGACTTCGGGGCGACGCACGCCCGGGCCATCCTGGCGGACCTCTCCGGCCGAGAGCTCGCCGAGGAGCGCCAGGCGCTCGCGATCGGCGAGGGCCCCGAGGCGGTCCTGGGCTGGCTCGTGCGCACGGTCGCCGCGCTGCTCGAGCGCGCGGACCGCCCCGCCGCGGACCTCGCCGCCATCGGCATCGGGCTGCCCGGTCCCGTGGAGCACGAGACGGGCCGGCCGATAAACCCGCCCATCATGCCGGGGTGGGACCGCGTCGACGTCCCCGCCCTCGTGCAGGTCCACTACGACGTGCCCGTGCTGGTGGACAACGACGTCAATATCATGGCCCTGGGCGAGCGCAGCCTCTTCTGGCCCGGGACCACCGAGCTGATGTTCGTCAAGGTGGCCACGGGCATCGGCGCGGGGATCATCTCCGGCGGCGCGCTCCAGCGCGGCGCCCAGGGCACAGCGGGGGACCTCGGCCACGTCCGGGTGCCGCGCGGCGACGAGCTGCTCTGCCGCTGCGGCAACACCGGATGTCTCGAGGCGCTCGCCGGCGCTCCCACCCTCGTGCGGACGCTCAACGAGCAGACCGCCGGCACGCTGTCCACCAGCCAGGACGTGATCGACCTCGTCCGCTCCGGGGACCCGCTGGCCGTGCAGGTGATCCGCCAGGCGGGGCGGGACATCGGGGACGTCCTGGCCACCTGCGTGAATCTCATCAACCCGTCCGTGATCGTGATCGGCGGCAGCCTCGCCCAGGCCGGGGAGCACCTGCTGGCCGGCATCCGGGAGGTCGTCTACCGGCGGTCCCTGCCCCTGGCCACGGAGCACCTGAGTGTGGCGCCCTCGGTCGCCGGCGAGCGCGCCGGCGTCATGGGGGCGGCGGTGCTGGCCATCGACCACGTCCTGTCCCCGGAGTCCATCGAGGCCGCGTGCGCGGCCCTGAGCACGGGCTGAGCCCACCCGTCGCAGCAGCGGGCGCCCCCGCCGGGATCCTGTGCGGGCCGCAGCACGGACCGGTGCGGAGACGGCCGTCCGCCGCCCTCGACAGGGCGGGTCGTTCCCGTCCGCAACGAATTCCGCGATCCCGGGTCCTGACGGGCGATGGAGGTGGAGACTGGGGGAATGGGCACGGACACGGGACGAACGGCCAGGTCGAACCCCCGCCGGGACCGGACGGGGGCCGTGGACGCGGACCTGGCCCGGCGGCTGAGCGACCTGGCCCGCACCCTGCAGGGCGAGACCGACGTCCAGGGCACCCTCGAGGCCATGGTCCGCGCGGCGGTGGAGCTCATCCCCGGGGTGGTGGAGGCCTCGATCTCGGTCGCCCGGCGGCACCGCGGCATCGAGTCCCGGGCCGCCTCGGGCGCGCTCCCCCGCCGGGTGGACCGGCTGCAGCAGGACACCGGGGAGGGACCCTGCATGGACGCGGCCTACGAGGAGCGGATCGTCCACGTCCCCGACTTCCGCCACGAGGACAGGTGGCCCCGGTTCGCCCCGGCCGCCCTGGAGGCGGGAGCGACGTCGATGCTCGCGTTCCAGCTCTACACCGACGGCGACGTCCTCGGGGCACTCAACGTCTACGGCGCCGACTTCGCCGCGTTCACCGACGAGTCCGAGGAGATCGGTCTGCTGGTGGCGGCCCACGCCGCGGTGGCCTTCGCCGACGCCCAGCAGGTCGGCCACCTCCACGAGGCCCTGGCCACCCGGGACCTCATCGGTCAGGCGAAGGGCGTGCTCATGGAGCGGTTCAAGATCACGCCCCAGCAGGCCTTCCTCATCCTCACGACCGCCAGCTCCCAGACGAACACCAAGCTCCGGGACGTCGCAGAGCGGCTGACCACCACCGGCGTCCTCACCGGCGAGCGCCCCGAGGAGTCAACCGCTCCGGGGGGCCCCTGACCGGTGCGGCCCGGTCGCCCCACCGGGCAGCCCCGCGTTGAGCCGTGCGGCCTGCAGCACGAGGTGGTCGCGCTCGGGGAGGCTGGGCGCCGACCGGGCGGCCGCGGCGTAGAACCGCGCCGCGGTCACGGGGTCGCCGTCGCGCCCGTGGCGGTACGCCGCTGCGGCGGCGCGGTCAGGAACGGGCGGAGCTCGAGCCACTCGTGGATCGGCCTCCCGCCCGCCCCCGGGGCCGCGGACAGCTCGGCGGCCAGCTCGAGCGCTCGGTCGTAGGAATCGACGTCGATCACCATCCAGCCGGCGATCAGGTCCCTGGTCTCGGGGAACGGGCCGTCGGTGACGGGCAGCCGCCCCGCGCCGCCGTAGCGGACGAACGTGCCCTCCGGGGACAGCGCCTGCGCGTCGACGAACTCGCCGGTGCCCTCGAGCCGGGCGGCGAAGTCCGACATGTGCTGCAGGTGCACCTCTCAGCGGGTGAACTCACCGCAGGCGTGCAGCAGTGCCAGGGCTGAGGCGGTGGTGGTGTCCGTGATCCGCCCGGAGCACAGGTGCTGGAGCAGCTGCTGTTCATCGGCCCACTCCACCCCGGGGATGCCGGCCGGCTCCAGCGCCTCTCCGTACTCGGCATCGGTCCGGCGCGCCACTGCGAGCAGCACGTCGATCCGCTCCTCCTTGCGCTGATCGGCGTAGAGGATCCCCAGCGGAGCGATCACCGCCGCGGACATGCCCTGCCCGAACTCCTCCTCCAGCAGCACCGCCGCCCCGGCGCGCAGTTCGTCGGGGTCGACCACCGGGCCCTGCGGGAAGATCAGCATCTGCCCGCCCGGGTCCAGTTCGGCCTGCACCAGCCCGTAGTTGGTCCGGGCGCCGGAGCCGTCGTGCACCCTCGGAATCACGACGATCGAACGCTGGGCTGGTACGGGGTGCAGCATCGCCGGTCGGTCCGGAGCGACGTCAGTCATCAGGCAGTCCTCATGTCGGGGAACGCATCGGCGCCTGCGGCCTCGGAACACGCAGGCGATGCGCACGAACAGCCTACGGTCGACTGCTCAACGCAGCCCGGGAGGAGCACGTGCGGGACCTCCACAGGCCCCTTTCCCAGGTCCCAGGGTGGTTCCGCTCCGTGAGTCAGGTCACTAAGGTGGGAGGCACGGCTCAGCACAGGAGGTTCTCCATGACCACCCCGAACAACGACGACGCGCCGGACCTCGACGACGTCCTCGAGCCCGAGGGCGACGCCCTGCCCGACCCCATCTACCAGGGCCACGCCGGGATGCCCGAGCATCTCGACGACGAGGCACTGGCCGCAGCCACCGAACAGGAGCGGGTGGCCGCCGGGCTGACCGACTACGCGCCCGGGCAGGTCCCACCGGCCACCGACCCGCTGCCGGAAGACGCCTCCGAAGCAGCCGACCGCGCCCAGCGGGGTCTGCTCGAGGAGGACGGGAACGCCTGACGGGCCGTCCCACCGAAGTACGCCGTCCCATCCCTGCAAGGAGATCGACATGGCCGAGCGAGGCAACACCAAGCACAGCGCGGAACTGGACGACCAGATGAAGCACGAGGTCGCCGGCGAGGTGGCCGGCATCCAACCCGACCACGTGGAGGAGCACCGCCAGACCGAGCCCTGGGTCGACGACACCGACGACCCGGAGGTGCGCTCCGCGGTGGAGGAGCGGGAACGCGCCCCTCGCCCGGACACCCAGCAGTAGCGCCCCGGGGAACGGGGCGGGAGACCCGCAACGAACACCGACCCGTCACCGCCCGGGCACACGGGTCGTCACAGGCACACGCAACCTGAGCACACCGGTGCTCGAGTCACTTTCCACCTCGGAGGAGGATCAGCTATGACCACGGCACGCGAGATCATGACCGGCGGCGCCGAGTGCATCGGGGAGAACGAGACCCTGGAGGAAGCCGCCCGGAAGATGAAAGACCTCGGCGTCGGCGCGCTGCCGATCTGCGGGGAGCACAACCGGCTCATGGGCATGGTCACGGACCGCGACATCGTCATCAAGTGCCTGGCGATCGGCACCGACCCCAGGGCCGTGAAGGCCGGTCAGCTGGCCGAGGGCAAACCGGTCACGATCGGCGCCGACGACAGCGTGGAGGAGGCGATCAAGACGATGGGCGAGCACCAGGTGCGGCGGCTGCCGGTGATCGACGGCCACGACCTCGTCGGGATGCTCAGCCAGGCGGACATCGCCCGGTCCATGCCCGAGGACCGCGTCGGAGAACTCGTGGAACTCATCTCCTTCGACCAGTACTGAGGACCGGTTCCGGAAGATGCCCGACTGGGTCCGGACACTTGGACGGCCCCGAAGCGTCAGCGACGTCCGCCGACCAGGCGTCCGGGCCGAGGAGGCCCTCTGACCGGGAGAAGGGAGCACCTGTGGGACTCAGGGACAAGGCCGGTGCCGCCGCGGACAAGGCTGCCGGTGCCGCCAAGGACAAGATCGGCGCCGCCACCGACAAACCAGACCTGCAGGCCGAAGGCCAGGCACAGAACGCCGTGGGCCACGCCCGACAGAGCGGACACGACATCGAGGACACTGCCCGCGAGATCGTGGACGACGAGTGATCAGCCCCGCCCCCACCCCGGGCGGAAACCCTGTCCTTCCGCCGGGGTGAAGCGCCTCGCCGGTCTCGCGAGCGGAGGATCCGGGCTCAGAGGATGGGCTTGCCACCGGTGACGGCGACCCGCGAGCCGGAGATGTAGCTGCCGTCGTCCGAGGCCAGCAGCACGTAGACGGGCGCGAGCTCGGCGGGCTGGCCGGCGCGGCCCAGAGGGACGTCGTCGCCGAAGGCCCCCACCTTCTCCGCGGGCATGGTCGCCGGGATCAGCGGCGTCCAGATCGGGCCCGGGGCCACGCTGTTCACCCGGATGCCCTTCTCGCCCAGCATCTGCGCGAGCCCGGCGGAGAAGTTCGCGATCGCCGCCTTGGTGGCCGCGTAGGGCGCAAGCTGCGGGGACGGCTGGTCGGACTGCACCGAGGAGCTGCCGATGATCGCCGACCCCGGAGGCATGTGGGGCACGGCGGCCTTGGTGAGGTGGAACATGGCGCCGATGTTGAGCCGGAACGTGTAGTCCCACTCCTCGTCGCTGATCTCGTCGAGGCTGTCGCGGCTCATCTGGTAGGCGGCATTGGAGACCAGCACGTCGATCCGGCCGAACTCCTGCACGGCCCTCTCGACGACAGCCCGGCAGTGGGCCGGGTCCGAGAGGTCTCCGCGGACCAGGACGGCGCGACGCCCGGCCTCCTCGATCCAGCGGGCGGTGTCCTGGGCGTCGTCGTCCTCCTCGAGGTAGGCGATCAGGACGTCGGCGCCCTCGCGGGCGTAGGCGATCGCGGCGGCACGGCCGATGCCGCTGTCCCCGCCGGTGATGATGGCCGCCTTGCCCGCGAGCTTGCCGGAGCCGCGGTAGCTGTGCTCGCCGCAGTCCGGGACGGGGGTCATCGCGGCCTGGACGCCGGGGACCTCCTGCTGCTGCTCTGGCTGGCTCATGGCGTGGTCCTTTCGTGGTCGAGTGGTCCGGACGGTGCACGCGCTGCTCACCGAACTCCCCCGATGATCAGCACACTGTCCACTTTAGATGCTCGCGGCCGGGTTGTCGTGCCCCGGCCCGCGGGAGCGGACGGGGAACTGCTCCAGCACGAGGGGCGCACGAGCTGACGGTACGAATTCAGCAGATCCCTGGCCCACGTGCAACGAGGCGAGTACCGTGGGGAGTGGTCCAGAAGGTGGCCATGAGACAGATTGCATGCGACGAAGGATGCTCTCATGGACCACAAGCTCTCCGTCCTCGTCCAGATCGACCTGGACGGCGCCTATGTGCGACTGATCGTCACCGGGTGTTTGACCGAGGCCAACCAGCACGTCCTGTATCCGCTGGTGCGCCGTGCCCGGTCGCTGATCCCCCCGGTGACCGTCAGTGTTGATCTCGCCGCCGCCGGCCACGTGGAGCCGAACGCCCTGGACCTGTTGCGCTGGGCGATCGACCACGACGACACCCTGCAGGGGGTCAGCCCGGTCGAACTGCTGATCCCCAACGGCCTGCCCACCCACGGGCCCACACCGCTCCCACCCCGCACCGCCCGCAGACCCCGGGGCGGGACGTCCCCGAGCGCCCGGCCTCAGCTCATCTGATGCCCCGTTCATTCAGTAAGCAAGCTTCCCTTCTGGGGGCCGGATCACTAGCGTAGAGATCAGAGCCGGGAATCACGGGCGCGGAGTGCCCGGTCACCGCCGGCCACAGCAGTCGATGACGGAGGTCAGCATGTTCTTGCACCAGCAGAAGCTCCAGTACAAGTCCACCCCGGAGGCCCCGGACGCGGTGTACGCGCGCAAGCTCCAGGAGGTGATCGGCGGGCAGTACGGGGAGATCACCGTGGCCATGCAGTACAGCTTCCAGGCCTGGAACGCCCACATCCCGGGCAAGTACCGGGATCTGCTCTTCGGCACCGCCGCCGAGGAGTTCGGCCACATCGAGATGCTCGCCACGATGGTCGCCCAGCTGCTCGAGAAGGCCCCGCTGGGCATCACCGAGGACGCCGTGCAGTCCGACCCGGCGGTGGCTGCGGTGATCGGCGGCACCGACCTGCAGCACGCGATCGTCGCCGGGGCCGGAGCCCGTCCGGTGGACTCGATGGGCAACCCCTGGTCCGGGTCCTACGTGACTGCTTCCGGGAACCTCCTGGCGGACATGACCGCCAACGTCAACGCGGAGATGCAGGGCCGCACCCAGGTCGCCCGGCTCTACCACATGACCGACGACAAGGGGATCCGGGACATGCTGTCCTTCCTGCTGGCTAGGGACACCATGCACCAGAACCAGTGGATGGCCGCGGTGAAGGAGCTCCAGGCCGACGGGCTGGAGCAGATGCCGGTGCCCTCCAACTTCCCGCAGTCCAAGGAGGCCACCGAGTTCTCCTACGACTACTACAACTTCTCCGACGGTACTACCGCCGCGGAGGGCTCCTGGGCCTCGGGGCCGACCCCGGACGGGCACGGGCAGTTCGGGTACCAGGACACGCCGATGGCGGGGGTGCCGATGCCGCCGCCCACCCACCCGGACGCCCGGTTCTACGGCACCACCGAACAGCCCAACATCATGGAGAAGGCCGCCGGCAGCATCCAGGACAAGCTCAAGAAGGAATAGCCGGCGGCCCACCGCACGGCCCTGAACCAGCTCGAGGAGAGGAGCGATCATGACCACCCCCGCCGCCCGACCCGGCGACCGCACCACCCGCCGCTCACCCGTCCGCACGGCGGCCCTGCTCTACGGGGCCGTCTTCCTGCTCGTGGGCGCAGCCGGATTCATCCCCGGCATCACCACCAACTACGACCAGCTCATGGTCGCCGGCCACCAGTCCGAGGCCATGCTCATGGGCGTCTTCCAGGTCTCCATCCTGCACAACCTCGTCCACCTGCTCTACGGCATCGCCGGCATCGCCCTGGCCCGGACCGTGGCGGGGGCGCGGAACTACCTGCGCTGGGGCGGGGCCGTGTACCTGCTGCTGTGGCTCTACGGCCTGCTCATCGACAAGGACTCGGGGGCCAACTTCGTGCCGCTGAACACCGCCGACGACTGGCTGCACCTGCTCCTGGGCCTGACCATGGTCGGACTGTCCTTCCTGGACCGCAACACCCACGACCGGACCGCCGGCCGGACCCGCACCTGAGTCCCACCGACGGACACCGTTCGCACCCATGAACCAACGAGAAGCGGCTCCCCACCACGGGCGGGGAGCCGCTTCTCACCGGTCCGGCGGCCGAGCCGCACACCCCCTGGGTCCAGGCACGTTGTCAGGAGGAGATGCACTCGACGTCGGTGCCCTGCCGATCTGCGGGGAGGACAACCGGCTCAGTGGCGTGGTGACCGACCGCGACATCGTCCTCAAGTGCCTGGCCACCGGCGGAGACCGCCGCACCGTGACCGCCGGGGCGCTGGCCGAGGGCAAGCCGGTGACCATGCCCATGCTGCTGGTGCCGATCGGCGGACGACCGTCCCGGCTCCATCAGCTCCCTCGCCCGCGGTGGATCAGCGTCCTGATCACTGCGACGGCCGCTCCAGCGCCCAGCACCCAGGGGCCTCCCACGATGATCGGGTCCAGCCATTGGTGGGAGAGATCAGCGCGGCGGGTCCCGATCCGTGAAGACAAGCCGTGCCGGACGGGCTCGGCCAGCACCCCGGTCTCGGTGACCGGGTTGTCCGGACGCAAGGTTGCCCATGAGGTGAAGTGGCTCTGCCAGGCGTCGACGCGGTCGGCGGCGAGGAGGATGAGCCAGTGCGCCGCCCGTGCCTCGCTGTAGCGCTGGTAGGCGTGCCGGCGCAGTGCTCCCGGCAGGCCCTTCGACGGGCACGCGGTGCCGAAGACGGGGGTCAGGTGCGCGTGCTCGATCGACCGTTCGCGCGGCCGGTGCTCGGGCTGCGCCTCCGGGTACTCCCAATGCGCTCCTGTGCCCGCCGGGTCGTAGCGCAACTTCGGCACCGAAGGACGGTCGGCCGGGTCCAGGTCCGCGCCCCAACCGGGGATGCGCGCCCGCAGCGCCTCGCGCGAGACGGTGCGCCGGGCCTCACCAGCGATGTACGGGGTGTGCTCAGGTGTGCTCGCCATGGTCTCGGTTCCCCTCCTTGGCCGTCTCACCCGGTGCCGGGGACGACGAGTGTCTTGATGCAGCCGTCGAGCTTGGACGAGAACATGTGGTACCCCTCGGCGATGTGCTCCAGGGGGATCCGATGGGTGACGATGTCACTGGGTGTGAAGTAGCCGTTGCGGATGTGCTCGAACAGCCGCGGCCACTGCCGCTTCACCGGGCACTGGTTCATCCGCAGGGTCAGGCCCTTGTTGAGGGCGTCGCCGAACTTCACGGCGCTGAACATCGGCCCGTAGGCCCCCATCACCGAGATCGTCCCGCCCTTGCGCACGGAGTCGATGGCCCAGTTCAGCGCGATCGGCGACCCGCCCTGCAGCTTGAGCTTGGCCGCGCTCACGTGCTGGGTGAAGTTGCCGTCCGCCTCGGCGCCGACCGCCTCGATGACGACGTCCGCACCCAGGTAGTCGGTGGTTCTTTTCAGCTCCACCACGATGTCGTCGTGCTCGGCGAAGTCGAACGTCTCGGCGTGGGCGAACCGGCGGGCCTTCTCGAGCCGGTACTCCAGGTGGTCGACCACGATCACCCGTCCCGCACCCATCAGCCACGCTGACTTCGCGGCGTACAGCCCGACCGGACCCGCCCCCAGCACGACGACGGTGTCGCCTTCGACGATGTCCCCGAGCTGGGCGCCGAAGTAGCCGGTGGCCACGGCGTCGGTGAGCAGCACCGCATCCTCCTCGTCCATCCAGTCGGGGATGATCGAGGGTCCGACGTCGGCGAAGGGCACCCGCACGTACTCGGCCTGACCGCCGTCGTAGCCCCCGCAGGTGTGCGAGTAGCCGTAGATCCCGCCTACGGCGGTGGCGTTGGGGTTGACGTTGTGGCAGTTGGAGTACAGGCCCCGGGCGCAGAACCAGCAGGACCCGCAGTACACGTTGAACGGCACCATGACCCGGTCCCCGGGCTTCAGGTGCTCCACGGAGGGGCCGACCTCGTGGACCACCCCGACGAACTCGTGGCCGAAGGTCGTCCCGACCCGGGTGTCCGGCATCATCCCGTGGTAGAGGTGCAGGTCCGATCCGCAGATCGCCGCGAGCGTGACCCGCACGATCGCGTCGTTGGGGTGCTCGATCCGCGGGATGTCCTTCTCCTCCACCCGGATCTTGTACGGCCCCCGATAGACCATCGCTCGCATCCGCGCCACCTCGGCTCGTTGACCTGGTTCATCAGTGGACTTCCGATGCACGACAGCGTCCCACCGCGCCCCGTCGGGGTCAACCCCTGAATTCCGGCAGGACGGGGCCCCTCGCCGATATAGCAAGGGTGCTGAGGAAGATGTGACGGTTCAGCGGCGGTGGCCCAGCACCCGCCAGCCCCGTCCGCGCAGAAAGCTCCTGCTGCGATACCTGCGGCAGAAGTCTCAGGTGTTTGCGTCCTGCTGTTTTCCTGTTCGCGGTCTGCGGCTTCCGCCGTTTCGCTATGGGGCCCACGATGGTGGAAACACGGTCGACAAGGAGTGGATCCGGTGCGGACTTTCGGTGTGGAAGAGGAGCTGTTGCTCGTCGACGCGGTGACTCTGAGACCGTTGGCTGCCGGTTGCCGGCCTGGTCCTGGCGGGCCGCCCGCTCGGGGGTCGAGGGTCAGCTGGTGAGTCCGACCACGGGTGCTCCGGCCGCGGCCGGATCCCATCCGGCCATGATGCGCCGGTCCGGCATCACCTGACCCGGTCGGCCCTGGTCAGGCCAGGGGCGGACCCGTAGCCTGAGGGCAGGTTCAGCAGCGAGCCGGGACCATCTCGTGGCGAGGGAGCCATGCTCATGGAACTGCAGCTGTGCGTGACCGTGGAGGCCGCCCCGCAGGGCGCCCAGGTGCGCCCCATCGTCACCGGCGACCTCGCCGCATCCGACCACCAGGCCCTGTTCCTGTTGGCGAAACAGGTCCGGGGGTTGAGCACCCGCACCCTGTGGGTCGGGGCGAGCCGGAGAGGACCCGGCCATGTCCGCTGAAGAGGCCATCAAAGCCTATTTGGGGGCCCACACCGATCAGCTGCTGGCCGGGTTGGTGGAATGGGTGCGGATCCCCTCGGTGGCCGGGGTCCCGGAACGGGCTCACCACCTGGTGCGCTCGGCCCACTGGTTGGCCGGGGAGCTGCGCGACATCGGGTTCCCGACCACGGACATCTGGGACGGGGACCAGGGCCCGGCCGTCTACGGGTCCTGGTGCGAGTCCCCCGGGGCGCCGACCGTGCTGGTCTACAGCCACCACGACGTGCGCGCGGTCAAGGAGCAGAACTGGGACCAGACCTCCCCCTTCGACCCGGTGGCCCGTGACGGGCGGCTCTACGGCCGCGGGACCTCCGACGCCAAGGGCCAGGTCACCGCCCACCTGTGGGGAGTGCGGGCGCACCTCGCCACCACCGGGCGCGAGGTCCCGGCGGTGAACCTCAAGGTCCTCATCGAGGGCGAGGAGGAGGCCGGCTCCCCCGGCCTGGCCGCCCTGCTGGAGGACCACGCCCAGGAGCTGGCCGCGGACGTGGTGATCTTCTCCGACACCCTGCTGTGGCGCACCGACCACCCGGGATTGTGCACCGGGGTGCGCGGAATGCTCGGGGCGCACCTGGAGGTCTACGGCCCCTACACCGACATCCACAGCGGGGCCGTCTCCGGGGTCGCCCCCAACCCGGCCCTGGAGATCAGCAGGCTCTTGGCCCAGCTCTACGACGAGCACGGGAGGATCACGCTGCCCGGCTTCTACGACAACGTCGCCGAGATCGCCGCCGCCCGGCGGGCGGAGCTGGCCGCGCTGCCCTTCGACGAGGCCGACTGGCTGGCGCGTTCCCACACCCGCAGCATCGGCGGGGAAGTCGGCTACACCGTGCTGGAGAGGCTGTGGGAACGCCCCGCCCTGGAAGTCATCGCCCTGGTCGCCGGGGACCCGGTCGGAGTCTCACGGGCCACGATTCCCTCGATGGCGGCCATGGACCTGAGCATCCGCACCGTGGTCGGGCAGAAGGTGCACGAGGTGGCGGAGCAGTTGCGCCACTGGGTGGGTGAACGGGTCGGGGAGGGCTACGGGTACGACCTGTCGATCTCGGTCGAGACCGCCCAGGAGGCCTACCGCACCCCCGACACCCCGGTCATCGAAGCCCTGGACCGGGCCATGGCCGCCGGCTTCGGCGTGGGCGAGGTCGGGCGGATGGGCAACGCCGGTGGCGGGCCCGCCGAACTGCTGGCCACCACGTTGGAGGCGCCGGTGGTGTTCTTCGGCACCGGGCTGGTCGAGGACAACTGGCACGACAGTGACGAAAGCGTGCGCACCGACCTGCTGACCGCCGGGGCCGCCACCCTGGCCCACCTGTGGGAAGACCTGGGACGCCACGGCACCGGACACACCACCGGATAAGAACCAGCACAGGATCTCGAACCGACATCGTGGGAGGAGCAGATGGACGACACCACTGCCGGGTTCACCCAGGCCTGGCTGCTGATCGAGGCCATGGATCGTGAGCGGTTCACCCTGGACGCCCTGTG
This sequence comes from Kocuria sp. CCUG 69068, assembly GCF_020833785.1. Lineage (NCBI taxonomy): Bacteria > Bacillati > Actinomycetota > Actinomycetes > Micrococcales > Micrococcaceae > Kocuria > Kocuria sp. CCUG 69068. The sequence goes on along the minus strand of NZ_PDDL01000006.1, from coordinate 43,706 downwards.
GTCGGGCTACCTCGGGCAGGGCGGGAACGTGGAACAGTTCGAGATCGAGGCCTACCTGCATCAGTGCCTGCACCTACCGGCCTTCCAGTGCGACATCCTCATCCACGCCGCCAACCACCTGCTCGAGGCCCACCACCAGCGCCCACTGCCCTACACCCGGGACCTGCTCCACGGCGCGGACACCACAACCCGACGAGTAGCACCCCGACCCAGGGACGCGTCGCCGACCCCCAGCCGAGTGGATTGCCGCCAGCCGTGCCCTGTGTACAGCGCATGTCCTCCAGCTGCCCCGTCATCCCGAGGGAGGGTAGTGGGGGACACTTCGTGCGGGACATCTGCAGGGAACCACTGCCGAAACGCTCCGGACGCGAACCGGAGGCAGCTGTCCCCTGGTCTTGCCACTGCCGCAGTTGCTCGGCGGGCCAGCCGGAGCGCCCGGGCCGCGCCATAGGCAGTATGCTGATGGACAAGAGAGGGTTGGCCGGCCTTGACGCTCTCTTCGCTGACGGAGTCGGCAGCGGCTACCGCGCCAGTCCGACCACCCCGCCGAACCGCGAGCACCCCATGTCTTCTGCCTCCTTCGAATCCTCTCCCGGTGAACTGATCGCCGTCTTCGCCGACCTGCACGGAATGCTCCTGTCCGAGGAAGATGCCACCACCGCGGTGCATCAGCTCGCCCGGGCCGCCCACCAGATGATCCCGGGTGCGGCCGGGGCCGGGGTGTCGTTGCTGGACGAGCACGGCACCCGGGTCTCTTCCGCCTCCACCGACAAGGTCGTGGAGACCGCTGATGCCCTGCAGTACGAGCTGGGGATGGGTCCGTGCCTGAGCGCGTGGGCCACGCAGATGCCCCAGCGCATCGCGGACACCACCAGCGAGACCCGGTGGGCGGCCTGGGAATCCGCGGCCGCGGAGGCCGGGATCCGTTCGGTGCTGAGCACCCCGCTGGTGTACCGAAGCCATGCTCTGGGGGCGTTGAAGGTCTACGCCACCGCCCCTGCCGCTTTCGGGGAGGCCGAGGAGCGGCTGCTGGGGCTGTTCGCCGATGCGGCGGCCACCCTGCTCGGTGCCGCCCAGACCACCGACGCCCCGGTGCGCCTGAGTGCGTCCCTCAAGGCAGCGCTGGCCACCCGGGAGACGGTCGGGCTGGCCGCCGGTGTCCTGATGGCCCGGGAGCACCTGGACCCTGAGGCCGCCCGATCGCTCCTCTTGGGGCAAGCCCACGCCCAGGGGCGGCTGGTGGCCGAGGTCGCCGCCGAGATCCTGGACCGTGGGCCGGAGGACGCCCAGGACCGAGGTTGATGAGGCCGGTGGGCGAGGACAACCAGGACGACGAGGCGGCGGTGGGCTATGAGCAGGCCCGGCGTCTGCGAGCCACGATGGTTGCCGCCGGCATCGATCGGCCCCGATTATGGTTGTACTACTTCGGCGTCGGCGGGGACGTCAGCGAGTTCGAACTCGACGCCTACCTGCACCACTCCATGCTGTTGCCGCGGTTGCAGCGGGATCTGCTGGCCCAGGCCGCCAACGAGATCCTGGCCGATCTGGCCCCACCGCAGGCCCCGTACGCTGCGGACCTGGCAGACGACCACACCTCATTGGGCAGGGACCGTGCTGCGACGGAGCACAGCTCCCCGGTCCAGGGCTGCGATGTGCCCGACCACGACGACCCCGGACCCCCCGGGCGCTAGACCTGCGCGCTGCCCACCGGGCACGGGGCGTTGCGCCGAACCGACACGAAGGAACGACCATGACAGATCCCCCGACGGGCGGTTCGCCCGTGGCCCAGTTGCAGGATCAGCTGCTGGCCACCGAGGACATCACCGATTTCCTCAACGATTTCACCGCCACCATGGCCCAGGCCCTGTCCACGGACGGGGACGAGGTGTGGTGCGCGGTGACCCTGTTGCGCCCGAAGCGCTCGACCACCGTGGCCGCCTCCAGCCCGCACGCCGAGGCGCTGGACGAGATCCAGTACCACTACGGCGACGGTCCCTGCCTGACCGCGGCCCGGGAGCACCGGCTGGTCTACGTCCGGGACACCCGCACCGACCCGAGGTGGCCGGCCTACGGGCAGGCCGCCGCCGAAGCCGGGATTCTCTCGGCCCTGGGGGTGCCCATGGAGCTGGGCGGAGAGGCTGCTGCGGGTCTGGACGTCTACGCCGACACCCCCAACGCCTACGACCAGGCGATCCTCGAGGTCATCCGGCGTCAGGTGGTCGAGGTCTCCACCATCCTGCGGCTGGCGGTGCGCCTGGCCCGCCACCGCGACACCGAGGCGGATCTGCAGGCGGCGATGGCCTCGCGGACCACCATCGATCTGGCCGTGGGCATCGTCATGGGCCAGAACCGATGCAGCCAGGAGAAGGCCTTCGAGATCCTGCGGGCCGCCTCCAGCCACCGCAACATCAAACTGCGGGATGTGGCCGCCGATCTGGTCGCCACCGTGGGCAAAGGCCCGGCCAGCACCCACTTCGACGCCTGAGGAGAACGGCGGAGCATCCCAGGGGCCCAGTGTTCCCGTTGCTCCGCCCGGCAAGGACAGGTCCGCGCGGCCACCAGCAGCCCGATCTCCTCCGATTGAGCGTCGAAAGCATAGGCCTGGGATCCGTAGAGGTTCAGCGCCCCGAGGTTGTCGGCCCCGATCCGCAGCTGGGAGCAGAGCATGGACATCGCCCTTGCCTCGGCCGCGGCCGGGGCGAAAGCCGGCCAGCGGGGTTGTCGCGGGCCGTCACGGCTTGCGCCTCGGTGGAGCAGCGGAAGGACGACTCGTCGCATAGTAAGCCTGCTGGTCACCTGTGCGCGGATCGACTATTCTGGAGCTCCGGTCCAGCAACAGGCCGCGACCCCCTTCGCGCCGAAAGCCACTGTTGTGACCCATAAGCTCTCCGTGACCGTCCAGATCGATCTGGACGGTCAATCCCTCCGGATTCTCGCCGCCGGGTGCCTGACGGCAGCCAGCCAGCGGGCCCTGCACCCGCTGATCCGCCGGGCCCGGACGCTGACTCCTGGCATCCAGGTCTCCGTGGACTGCACCGGGGCCCATCACGTCGAGCCCGCCGGGGTGGAGCTATTGCGCGCGGCCACCGACCACGACGAGGCCGCGGAGATGCTGCGCCCGGTCGAGTTCCTGTTCCCCGATCCTCTGCCGGATTCCTTCGGTGACCTGAGGTCGCCGAGGTACCTCCAGGTGGTGTCCGCTCATGCCGCATCCTGAGGTCACCAGCTCTGCAGGGCTGGCCGAGATCGCCGAGGTGCTGATCGGGCTGGGCCGGGGGATGCGCACCAGCACCGACGGGTCGGTGCTGGTGGCGGTGGCCCGGGCCGGCGCCGACCACGTCCGCGGCGCCCGGTGGGCCAGCGTGACCGTGACCCACCACGGGCACTTCCGCACCCTGGCCGCCACCGCCCCGGTGGCCCAGCACGCCGACGCTCTCCAGCACGAACTCGGTGCAGGACCGGGGGTGGACCCCGCGCCCGGGGAGGACGTCTACCGCTGCGGGGACCTGGCGGAGCGGTGCCGCTGGCCGGTGCTGGGCGCCCGGTTGCACCAGCGGCTGGGACTGGCGAGCCTGATGAGCTTCCGGCTGCACCTGGTCGGGGAGCCGGAGACGGTCGCGGCCCTGCACCTCTACTCCGACGCCCCGAAGGCCTTCGGCGACGACGCCCTGACCACCGGGGGCCTGCTGGCCGCCCACGGGGCCTTGGCCGTGTCGGCCCAGCTGCACCGCCAGCGAGCCAAGCACCTGGATCGCGCCCTCGCCCCCGCCCGAGAGATCGGCACCGCGGTGGGCGTGCTGATGGCCCGCTACGGGATCCCCCGCCCGGAGGCCCTGGAGATGTTGCGCGCCGCCGCACAGGACTCCCACCGGCCCGTGGCCGAGATCGCCGCCGAGGTCACCGACACCGAGATCCATCGACTCCCACCCATGCCCACCGCCACCCCGGGCCGCCCCCGGGCGGTCACGGGGGCGACCCCATGACCCCCGGCAGGACAAGCGGCGTCGGTGAGATCGGTGCCTGTCGAGACGCCGACAGCCCCCCAGGGGCAGGGTTGCCGTCCCGCTCCCGGCCCCAGCGGGTGCAAACCGTGCAAAGCCCTGGTCAGAGGCGGTTCTGCCTCTCCAGCCTGAGGGCGAGGTCCAGCAGCGTCAGGACTTCCTGGCCGCGCGGCACGGCCGCAACCGGCCAGAAGAAGACCAGCGCCCGACCGGCGCCCGGCTGCGTACTGAGGAGAAGCAATGAGCCATGATCTGCCGTCCGCTGTGGATGCCCTGGTCGTGGGTGGTGGTGTCGCCGGCCTGTCTGCGGCGACCTGGCTGGGCCGGTACCAGCGCTCCACCCTGGTGATCGATGCCGGGCAGCACCGCAGCCGCTTCACCGACCACACCCACGGCCTGCTGGGCCGGGACCCCATCAGCCCGCACACGCTGCTGGCCGAGGCCCGCGCCGGACTCGACCAGTACCCCCACGTGACCCTCCACGACGGAACGGTGGTCGCCCTGGAGCGCACCGAGGACGGCCAGTTCCTGGCCACCGTCGACAGCAAGGAGATCACTGCCCAGCGGGTTGTACTGGCCACCGGGGTGCGGGACCAGTTCCCGCGCATTGCCGGCTTCGAGGACCACTACGGCACGGATGTCTACCACTGCCCGGCCTGCGACGGATTCGACGTCCGGGGCGAGGCTGTGATCGCGCTGGGCACGGGTAGCCACATGCCCGCCTATGCCTCGGAGATGTTGGATTGGACCGACACCGTGCGGGTCGTCACCGACACCACCGACCGGGCCTTCGCCGAGGACCAGCGCGCGTCTCTGTGCGAGCACGGGATCGAGGTCGTGGACGGCGTGGCCGAAGCCCTGCTCGGGGCGCCGGGGGCGTTGGAGGGCCTCCGGCTGGCCGACGGGAGCCTGGTGGAGGGCACCACGGTGTTCTTCTCCTACGCCCACCACCCCACCAACAGCCTCGCCGCCCGTCTGGGGTGCGAACTCGACGACGAGGGCCACGTCGTCGTCAACGTTTGCCAGCACAGCAGTGTCGAAGGGGTCTATGCGGCCGGGGACATCACCCCGGGCCTGCAGCTCGTGCCCATTGCCATGGCCCAGGGCGTAGCCGCCGGAGTCGCCTGCGCCACCTCCCTGCGTGGTCACGGCACCACCGACCGGGCGCCCGATCCGGCCCCACCCACCCACCGGTTCACCACAGGATGATCACCGGCAGTCACCAGTGGAGCGACCCTCAGCGCTGAGGCCGGCCGCAGTCAGTCCCGAGGCAAGGAGTCCGGGACGATGGGGGTCAACTTCACCGCCTCGGTTCCGACTTGTCGTGTCCGGGTGGCTGCATGAGTCCCCCATCCTGGGAGGCGTCCCTCAGTCGGACCTCTCCCGCGTGGCGCTGGAGGCCGCCCAGACCGCCCCACCGAGGGAGAACGGCGGCAACCAGGACATCAAGGACCTCGCCCGGGGCAGCCGGGTGTTCTACCCGGTGTTCGTCGACGGAGCGATCCTCTCTGTCGGGGACCTGAACTTCTGTCAGGGCGACGGGGCCATCACCTTCTGCGGAGCGGTCGAGATGGGCGGTTGCCTGGAGCTGCCCCTCGACCGCATCCCCCGCTCCGAGGGTCGGATCTCGTTCTCCGGCATCTCGGTCACTCTCGACGAGCACCAACACCTCGACCCCGACCTGCCCTACCAGCAGGCGTGCCTGCACGCCGTCGACTGCCTCAGCGCCTTCGGCCACTCGCCCGAACAGGCGTATTTGCGGCTGAGGGCCGCACCCCTCGAGGGACATCTCTCCAGCGTCGTCGCCATCCCCACCGCGAGCGCGACCATAAGCTGCCGCGCCGGACCACCCGCCGGAGTCGACGAAACCGAAGCTCTGCCGCCCGGCAAGGATCCCCGCCACGAGCCATACGAGAGCCACAACCGTCCCCGCGGAGAAACGACCAGGCGCACCGAAGGGAAATCGGATCTCCTCCTCCACGTCGGTTGGGTGGCCTCGTTCCTCGTCCGCGGGTCGACGGGAAATCAGTCGCTGTGGGACTTCGTGGTGGGGTCCTCTCCCCGGCGCATCACCGGCAGGTGCTCGATCCGGTGGGCGAGGCCACCGAGGTGGGTGCTGACCGAGCGCAAGACCGGCGCCCCGCGCCCGGGGCCGCGCAGGACCGCGGCGTCCACCAGGTCCCGGACCCGGTCGAGCACCGACAGCGGCACAGCCGCCACGGCGTTGCCCGGTGGCCTGCGCGCCACCACCGGATGAGCCCTGGTGGGCGCGGTGCGCCGGACCACCTCCCACGCCAGGCCCAGTCCGCGCAGCCGGGTCCGGCCTAGCTTCTCCTGCAGCCGCGGGAGCAGCACGTCTTCCTCGTCGCGCACGTCTTCCCGCAGCACGTCGATCAACCGGGCCAGCACCGGCTTCCGCGCCGGATCGGCCTCCTCCAAGGTCTCCAGGGCGGTGACGAGCTCGTTGACCTCCTGGTGCTCGCGCTCCACTTCCAGGGTCAGCTCGTGCCCGTTCGGCAGGACCCGGCGCATCACCGGCCACAGCACGGCCTCCTCGGCGAAGGCGTGCGGGAAGACCAGCCGGTAGATCCGCAGCAGCACCTGCCCTTGGGCCGCCCCGGTGGTGTCCTCGAGGTCCTCCAGCAGGTTCTCCAGCTTCACGTGGTCCCGTCTCTGCCGGGCCAGCACGCTCAACCGCCCGCCGAGCTCGTCGACCTTCTGTTCGGCAATGGATCGCATCATGATGTCCTCTCGAAAAGTCACCGGCCCGGAGCCCGGTGAACGCACAGTGCGGTGCCGGCGCCCGGCGGACGACGCCGGGGCAGCACGACCTCCCCTGCCAGTTTCTTCCGTGTCATAGTAAGCCTGCTGAGTCAGAAATCACCGCCGGGCCGCCGGCGGCTGTCCGTGCAACGAGTGAGTGGAGAAGCGGGCAGTGAGCGCCAACAGAGGTGGCAGGGGTGAGGCGCTGAGAGCGAGCTTGTTGGTTCTGGCCGGCCGTGGCCGCGGCTGCGTCGCTGGTGGTCACGATGCTGCAGGTGGTGGCGACCTCGATCATGACTGCCACGACCTTGACCTTCTCCCTGACCGTGGTGGCCCTTCAGCCGGCTTCCCAGCAGTTCTCCCCGAGGCTACTGAGGGAGTTCGCCCGCGACACCAAGACCCAGGTGGTGCCGGCCACTCTGATCTCCACCTTCGTGATCTCGTTGACCGGGTTGCCTGGAATGCGGCCCTGGGGTTGCGCCGGCTCGCCGACATCGCGGTGAGAGCGATCTCCCCGGGGATCAACGACCCGATCACCGCCGCGCACGCGATCGGTTGCTGCACCGACCTCGTCGCCCGGCTGCAGCACCGCAACCTCGGTCCCCACCAGCACCTCGACGACGCTTTTCGCGACCGGGCCGGGGAGAACAGCACCGACTCCGGCGGGCCCGCTGTCTCCAGACCGGCCTCACCCAGCAGCCCGTCCTCAGCCTGCCCGGTGCGCCGGTCGCCGCCGCACGGCGGCGCAGTCACCGACACCAGTTGTCCCGCCGCGCGTCGAGGAACCAAGAGGAATCAGGCCGAGAAAACTCTGGTGCGCCCGAGGAAGCGCGCCTAGCCTGAGAGCACGGGTCCAGCAGCCGGCCGCGCTTCCCCTCTCGTGGCCCGGGAGTCCTGCCGTGGATCGCCAACTGTCCGTTCTCGTCCGGGTCGACCCGGACCGACGACGCGTGCACCTGATCACCGCCGGGTGGCTGACGGAAACGAATCAACAGGTCCTGTACCCGTTGATCCACCGCCTGCGGGCTCTCACCCCGGACACCGAGGTCCTCGTCGATCTCACCGCGGTCGAGCACCTCGAGGACGCCGCCCTGGACCTGCTGTGCTGGGAGGTCGAGCACGAGGACACGACCTGCTCCGCCCACCCGGTACGTTTCGCCCTGGCCGAACCACCACCGCCCGACAGGCCCTTCCTGTCCCCGGCCTGCCGGGTGCACCGCACCGGATCCACCACCTGGACACGACCGGCCGTCGCAACGACTTCCTCCACCTCGATCCACCGCCACAACCGACCCGGGCGACTCCTGCTCGTTGCCCGTTCAAAGCCAACCAGAGGCAAGACCATGACCACCCCCGCCGCCCGACCCGGCGACCGCACCACCCGCCGCTCACCCGTCCGCACGGCGGCCCTGCTCTACGGCGCCGTCTTCCTGCTCGTGTGCGCAGCCGGGTTCATCCCCGGCCTCACCACGAACTACGGCCTGATCATCGACAAGGACTCGGGGGCCAACTTCGTGCCGCTGAACACCGCCGACGACTGGCTGCACCTGCTCCTGGGCCTGACCATGGTCGGACTGTCCTTCCTGGACCGCAGGACCCGCACCTGAGGTCAGCCGCTGAGCAGCGGACGTGTCCGCGCTCCGTCCCCCGGCGTCACAGAGGTGTGCTCAGGAGAAGACGTACTCGACCTCGGTGAAGTCGTCGGCGGCGAGGACGTAGAACACGCGCAGCACCCCGGGACCGGTGTTCCTGGCGCCGTGCTCGCGGCCGCCCGGGATGAAGACGTTGGACCCGGGACGGATCGGGTGCTCGACGCCGTCGAGGGTGACCACGCCCTCCCCGGAGAGCACGTAGTAGGTCTCGGCCTGGTCGTGACGGTGCAGGGCGAGGAAACCGCCCTCGGGCATTTCGGCCACCCCGGTCACCAGGGTGTCGGTGGGCGTCGTGCCGGCGGAGAACAGGGTGCGCCACGTGAGGTGCCCCCGCTCGTCGTGCCAGCCGTCGACCGGGCGGTCGTCGTCCTGGAGCACCAGCGGGGGGTTCGCGGTGGTGGGGTCGGTAGCCATGGAGCCAGTACACACCCTGGCCCACCCTCACCACCACCCGAGAGGTCCGCCCTCAGCCGGCCGGGGCAGAGCCCGGGAGAGGACCCGGGTCTTCGCCCATCGCCGGTGATGTCGGATCCGCCCAGCGGCCCTGTTCCGGGCGCGGCCCGTAGTAGCGGGTCAGCCAGCGGGACAGTCCGTCGAGGCCGGGGAAGAGGACGCGCTCGGTCATGTTCGCCTGGTCGAGATGGTCGCGGATCCGCCACTTGAGACTCGCCGGGATGATGACCTTGCGGTAGAGCTCGGGGTGCTCGCCCAGCCAGTCGTGCAGGGAGCCCGTGGCCGCGGACATGGCGGAGAACACCGCGGCCTGGTTCACGATCCGCTCGTCCAGCGACGGAGGCTCGAAGAACAGCGGCACCGCCCGCCCGTGGGCGTCCCGGAACCGGTCGAAGTCGGCCATGGCGTACGCGACCCGCTCCAGCATGCCGGTGGTGAACAGACCCGCGGCGTGGGCGGTGATCTCGCGGCCCAACTCGTCGGGGAGGAGTTCGTGGACTGCCGCGTAGTCCACGCACCACACCGCTCCGGGCGCCTCGTAGCAGCGCGGGTCCGCGGTGGCGAAGTGCAGCGCCACATAGGGAGAGTTCGACCAGTCGAGCAGTCTTGTGGGCAGCCCGTGGTGCTGGGCGACGGACAGCCAGTTCCAGTCCGAGTCCCCCGGGGAGGTGTCCCGGGCGGCGTACTTGCGGAAGTTCCGCAGGATGTGGGGCTCGATCTGCCCGCTCGAGGTGCCCCGGAGCCGGAAGAGACTGGTGTCCAGGTCCCGGTCGGCCACCGCGTGGCCGCGGTAGACCACGTTGATCCGCAGGCTCCCGCCCGAGGGCTGCCAGTCGTTGTGGGTGAGGGTCGCGATCAGCCCGTACAGGTCGTCCTCGGCGATCTCGATGACCGGACCCGCACCCGCCGCCCCCGTCCCCACGCTCACCGCCGCCCCCTCATCCGTCCGGTGCCGGCGTCGACCCGCAGCGAGTCCTCGCCCGGGCGGCTCAGGCGCCGGTGCAGGGCGGCCCGGGAGTGCCCGGCGGTGCGCAGCCGGGACCCCGCGTAGGACACCCCGCCGCGCGCCCGGACGACCACGGCCGCCCACACGCACACCGACCGCTCCAGCACCCACAGCGGAACCCACAGCACCGTGCTCCGCGGGTAGACCGCAGCACCCCCGCCCCGGCGCCGGCCGAACTCGGCCACCGCACACACGGCCAGGGCTCCGCCCGCCCACCGCCCCGGTCGCCGCACCGCCCAGCTCAGCAGGGGCAGCAGCGACAGCTCGGCGAGCAGACGGGCGGGCTGGGCGAAGTCGTCGTAGGCCTGACGGACGCGCTGGCCGAGGAAGTGGGACACGGTGGGCGGCACCCGGCCCACCGGCACGTCCAGGGCCACGATCTCTCTCCCACCGGCCGCCCGCACGGTGCGCACGAGCTCGAGGTTCTCGAACAGGACGTCGCCGTCGTAGCCCCCCGCGTCCAGCAGGGCCGACCGGCGCACGCCCAGGGTACCGGGCCAGTCCCCGCCCAGAGCCCGGTTGAGCAGGGTCCGTGCGGTGTCCCAGCGGGCCTGCCAGGGCAGTTCCAGGTAGTAGTTCTGCGGGCGGACCACCTCGGCCTCCCCCAGCAGCCCCACGATCCTCTCCAGGGTGCACCGGGTGTGGCGCACGTCGTCGTCGGCCACCACGATCCGTTCCTCGGCCGTCCGGCGGACACCGGTCATCACCCCCGCCACCTTGCCGTTGGCCCCCTGCCACCGATCGGGGCGCACGTGCTCGACCGTCTCCGGCAGCGCCTCGCGGTGGGCTGCGAAGAGCTTCTCGGCGGAGCCGTCGACGACGGTGACGGGCATCCACGTCACGACCTCGGCCAGGTAGCGGGCGAGTTCGTCCAGACCGGTGTCGTCGGACCACTTCAGCGGCAGGACGTACCGGGCATCGGCCAAGAGGCCGGGAACAGGAGTGCTCCTGCGGAGGCGGCCCGGAGTCGCCTCAGCAGAGGCATCATCGCGGCGGGCGGCCTGGGCCGGCACGAGCAGGGTGTGGTCCACAGGAGCTTCCTCCATCGACAGCAGCGCACTGCGGGCCGGCTGCTCGACCACACCTCACCCTAACCACAAGCATCTCCGGCAGACCAGGCATCATGCGGAAAATGGCTCCCGATCCCCATGGCACCTCTCGAAGATGCCGCCCGACAGCGCCCCGTCCACGAGGTCGCGGGCCCGGTCGAGCACCGACGGTGGAACGGCCGCCCCCAGCGCGGGACCGCCGGACCGGTCATCGACGGTGCGGACCCCGCCTGGAGATCGCCGGCATGCACCGCACCGGCACCAGGACCCCGCTGGTGTTCCTGCACGGAGAGCAGAACGGCGACCTGTCCTGTCTCGAACACCTGCCCCCGGCTTGCGCGGGGTCACGACGCGGGAATCAGGACCGGTGGGCGTCGGCGGGCTTGGCGACCTGGTAGATGGCCCCGGTGGAGACGTCTTCCTCGAGGTCTTCGAGGGAGCGGTTCCGGGTCTCGGGGACCTGGGTGATGACGAAGACCAGGGCCAGCACGCCGATGCCGGCGAAGAGGAAGAACGTGCCCGAGATGCCGACCGTGCCCACCAGGGTCGGGAAGTACAGGGCCAGGAAACCGTTCATGGTCCAGCCGAAGAACACCGAGATGCCGATGCCCAGTCCGCGCATGTGCAGCGGGAAGATCTCTGCCAGCCACACCCAGACGGCGATGTTCAGGAACGTCTGCATCGAGAGCACGAAGGCGACCACGAGGACGAGGATCACGATCGGGCGGGCCGGGTTGCCTTCGGGAAGGAGGTTGCCGGCGATCCCGATCAGCAGGTGGCAGGTGGTGGTGAGGCTCAGGCCGATGATGAAGGTCTTGCGCCGGTCGAGCCGGTCCATGTTGTACAGGGCGATGAGTCCGCCGATCACGGCCACGGCGCCGAAGGCGATGTTGGCCAGCACGGCCTGCTGCGCTGTCATCCCCGACTCCTCCAGGATGCGGGTGCCGTAGTACATGACGGAGTTGATGCCGGTGAGCTGCTGGGTCATGGACACCCCGATGCCGATCAGGATGATCCGCAGCAGCCACTTGTTCGTCAGGACCGCTTTCAGCCCGACCTGGTGCGTCTTGGCCTCCAGGGCCGCGATCCGCTCGATCTCCTGCAGCTCGGCCTTGGCCCGGTCGGCGGGGCGGACCGTCTCCAGCACCGCCAGGGCCTCGTCGTACCGGCCCTTCTCGGTGAGCCAGCGCGGGGACTCGGGCATGCGCAGCATCCCGATGAACAATCCGAGTGCCGGCAGCGCGGAGACGGCGAACATGATCCGCCAGATGCCGTCCACGACGTCACCGAGCGTGACGGCGATGATGGCGTTCATGACGAAGGCGGCCAGCTGTCCGGTGACGATCGCCAGCTCGTTGCGGCCGGTGATCGATCCGCGGATCTCATAGGGGGCGAGCTCGGCCAGGTACACCGGCACCACCGTGGAGGCGCCGCCGACGGCGAGACCGATCATGATCCGGCCACAGACCAGGACCGTGAACCCGGTCAGGGAGAACGTTCCCTCCTCCGGAGGCGTCGGGGTGAAGACCACCAGCGCGGTGCCGAGGAAGAACAGCACGGCCAGCAGGATGATCGTCCGGCGCCTCCCCCAGGCATCCGAGACCCGGCCCCAGACCAGGGTGCCGACGGCGGCGGCGAAGATGAGCGAACTGATCACCACGCCCAGCTGGATCAGGCTCAGCCCCAGGTCCTGAGCCATCGGCCCCTCGGCGCCGTTCGTCACGCCGGTGTCGTAGCCGAACAGCAGCCCGCCCAGGCAGGCCACGACCGAGATCAGTCCGAGCCGCTTCCGGTGCGGCCCCTGGGTCAGCGGTGGAAGGGCGACCCGGCTGTCGCTCGGAGAATGGTGGGACATGGGAACTCCTTGGGTGATGACCTCGTGAAGCACGGTCGAACCGTGTGCGGCACCGGTCGGATGGTGGGTTGTTCGTGCGGGTGGATCGGGGATCGGCCGAGAAGGCAGGACGTGGCTCGGGGCCTGCGGGCGTGCCGGCGGAATGCGCTTCGCCGCCCGGACGGGCTCGCGGCTTCTCCGGTCGGTTGCCGCACCCGACATCCGGTGCGACGGTCGCGAAACGTCTACAGCGACTGCTGCGACGTGGAGTGCGCCGGAGGGCGCGCCCACCGGTGGGGCGGGGTGACGTGCGTGCCGGATCCGGGGGTGCGTACCACCAGGCCGGCCTCGACCAGATGCTGCAGAGCGCTGCGCACGGTGACCCGGGCAATGCGCAGTCGGGACGCGAGCTCGAGCTCGTTGTCCAGCTTGGTGCCCGGCGCCAGATCCCCGCTGTGGATTACCCCTTCCAGGAGGAGGGCGAGTTGGTGGTAGAGGGGCACCGGGGAGTTCCTGTCGATCGGCAGGAACAGCGTTGCGGTCATGTAAGGTCTCCTCTTCTGGCCGGGCCTCGGCCCTTCGACGCGCTGCCGGAAACTTGTTCGGCAGAGGTGTTGGCGATCGCACTAATACGTACTAGTGTTTCTGCCAAGGGTTTGTCAGGACATATTGAGGACACCGTTCCCGGGCATCCCCTTCCGCGCTCCAACCCTGACCTGAAGGAGAATCCCGTGTCCGAGCCCCGTACCCTGAACATCGGCCTGATCGGCGCCGGCCGGATCGGTTCCAGCCATGCCGAGCTGATCACCCGCACCGTGCCCAACGCCCGACTGGTCGCGATCGCCGATCCCGTCGAGGGCGCCGCGGCACGCCTGGCGGAGGCGTTGCACGTGCCTGCGGCCTACACCGACATCGCAGAGCTGCTGGCCGACCCGGAGGTGGAGGCGGTGGTGATCACCGCACCGGCCCGGTTCCACACCGAGCTGGTGGAGCAGGTCGCCGCGGCCGGCAAGGCGATCTTCTGCGAGAAGCCGGCCGGGATGACGCTGGAGGAGATCGACCGGGTCCACCAGGCCGTCGAAACCCACGGAATGCTGTTCCGGATCGGGTTCAACCGCCGCTTCGCCGACGGATTCCCGCAGGCCCGGGCGGCCATCGAGGCCGGGCGGATCGGCTCCCCGCAGCTGCTGCGCTCGACCACCCGCGACCCGGGACTGGCGAACCCCGGCGCGGTGGCCCCGTGGACGATCTTCCTGGAGACCCTGATCCACGACTTCGACACCCTGAACTTCCTCAACCCCGCCGCCCGGGCGGTACAGGTCCACGCGGTGGCCGACGCCCTCGTGGCCCCGGACTTCAAGGACGCCGGGCTGCTGGACACCGCCGTGGTCACCATCCGCTACGACAACGGGGCGATCGCCACCGCCGAGGCCAGCTTCTCGGCCGCCTACGGCTACGACACCCGGGCGGAGGCCTTCGGCTCCGCCGGCATGGTCACCGCCGGGGACCTGGCGGCCTCGAGCATGCGCTACTACGGCCCGGAGGGCATCGCCGCCGAGACCGTCCGCGCCGACACCCAGTCGATGCGCGGCGCCTACACCGCGGAGCTGCAGGCCTTCACCGACACCGCCCTCGGACACCTCTCGCCGGGTCCGGGCGTGGAGGCGGCCCGGGACGCGCTGCGGATCGCCCTGGGCTGCATCGAGTCCTGCCGCACCGGCGCCCCGGTGAGCCTGGACCCGGTGGGAGCCACCCGATGAGCGGCTTCACCCTGGCGGCGAGCGCGGAGATGGTCTTCGTCGACCTGCCGTTCGAGCAGCGGGTGCGCCGGCTGCACGAGGCCGGGTTCGAGGTGGAGATCTGGGACTGGACCACCAAGGACCTGCCCGCCCTGGCCGCCACCGGGGCCCGGTTCGGGTCGATGACCGGCTACGTGCGCGGGGCCCTCGTGGACCCGGACGGGGCGGCGGAACTGCTGCGCACCGCAGAGGACTCGCTGGCCGCCGCCGAGGTCCTCGACTGCCCCCGGCTCAACGTCCACGGCACCGGCCTGGACCCCCAGGGGCTCCCCGTGGTGCCACACGAGGTGGTCACCGGGGCGGACTGGCTGGCAGCGGCCCGCACGCTGGAGCGGCTGGCCGTCCTGGGCGAGCGCCACGGGCGGGTCTTCACCCTGGAGAACCTCAACCGCGCCGTCGACCACCCGGGGGTGCCCTTCGGGGCGGCCGAGGACACCCTGGCGCTGGTCGCGGCGGTGGACAGTCCGCACCTGCGGCTGAACCTGGACCTCTACCACGCCCAGATCGGGGAGGGGAACCTGGTAGAACTGTGCCGGAGGGCCCTCCCGTACGTGGGGGAGATCCAGGTGGCCGACGTCCCCGGGCGGTGCGAGCCGGGCACCGGGGAGATCCACTTCCCCCGGGTGGCCACCGCCCTGGCCGAGGCCGGATACGAAGGAGTGATTGCGATGGAGGCCTTTGCCGCCGCCGACCCCGAGCTGGCGCTGAGACGATTCCGGGACGCCTTCACCGTTCCCCGCCCGTGAGCCCGGACGCCCCGGGGCGGGAAGCCCCCGGCCACCCGTCCGGGCGCCGCGTCACCATGCGCGACGTCGCCCGGGCGGCCGGGGTCTCCCAGCCCCTGGTCTCCATCGTCTTCCGCGACGCCCCCGGCGCCAGCGAGGAGACCCGGGCCCACGTCCTGCGGGTCGCCGCCGAGCTGGGCTACCGCCGCGACGAACGTGCCCGGCTGCTGCGCCAGGGCCGCTCCCGGCTGCTGGGGGTGGCCTTCGAGCCCGTGCAGCCCTTCCACGGAGAGATCCTCGACGGTATCCACACCGCCGCCCAGCAGCGGGGCTACGACGTCGTGCTCTCGGCCGTCACACCGCACCGGGCGGAGGACGCCGCGGTGGAGGCCCTGCTGCGCGACCGGTGCGAGGCCCTGGTCCTGCTGGGCAGCGCCCTGCCACGGACCCGCCTCGAGCAGATCAGTGCGACCCTGCCGGTCGTCTCCGTCACCCGGGCTTTCGACGCGGCGGCCTTCGACAGCGTGGCCACCGACGACCACCGCGGCGCGGTGCTGGCCGTGGAGCACCTCCTCGACCTGGGGCACCGGCGGATCGCCTACATCGACGCCGACCGCGAGGCCGGCGGGGCGAGGCGCCGGGCCGGCTACCAGGACACCATGGCCGCCGCGGGCCTGGTCGACGAGATGCTGATCGTGCGCGGCGGCGCCTCGGAGGCCGGCGGCGCCACCGCCATCACCGGGCTCCTGGCCCAGGACCCCGCGCCGACCGCTGTCATCGCCTTCAACGACCGCTGCGCCGTCGGGGTGATCAGCCAGGCCCGCGTCCTGGGCCGGTGCGTGCCCGAGGACCTGTCGGTGGTCGGCTTCGACGACTCCGAGCAGGCGTCCCTGCCCTACCTCGACCTCACCACCCTGGCCCAGGACCCCTGCCTGCTCGCGCACACCGCCGTGGACCTGGCGCTGCGCCGCTTGGATGCGACGGCTGAGAACACCGCGGTGACCGGCGAGCACGTGGTGCTCCCCGTCCAGCTGGTCACCCGCACCAGCACCGCACCCGTCCCCGCTGCCCCCTGAGGCGGCTCCCTCGCCACTCCGGCCCAGGACCGGGCAGGCGGCACTTGCGGGACGGGGCCCTTCCGCACCGATCAGGAACCCCGCCTGTCCCCCGATGAACGGACTACACGGGGCCCCCGACGAGGTCGTGCCGGGGCACGCTGCGCTTCACGAGCAGGTACGGGGCCCACAGCAGGGCCGCGGAGAGGACGGTCAGCCCGAAGCCGATCATCGCTGTCCGCTCGGCAGCCGACCCCATCTCCACGCTGCCCACCAGCACCGAGAAGGAGATGACCACCAGCAGAAGCCAGCACACCAGCCCGTGGAACCAGCGCAGGCCACGGCGCAGCGGCAGGAAGAAGAGCGCGGCCGCCGGCAGGACCACGAGGAGCTCCAGCGGCCAGACGGCGGCGGGCAACCACCCGTGCTGGACGAGGTAGGGCAGCAGGAAGCCGGCGCTCAGGGCGTACATGCCGGCGAACCATGCACCGAGGATCCAGTGCCGGCCGGTGGGCCGCTGACGCGCCTCCTGCAGCGCGGGGTCCCGGCGCTCCGCCTGCTCCTGGGCCTGCGCGGCGTTCTGATGCCAGCGGTTCTCCAGCCGGATCGTGTTGTCCAGCCACCCGCCGGTGGCGGGGAAGGGGATGACCTCTTCGGTGGTCGCGAGGTGCTCGAGCTGGGCCTCGGGGCCGAGGTAGGCCTCGCCCTTCCACGAGAGCGGCCGGGCGGTGTAGCCCAGTTCCACGCCGTGCTTCCGCAGCGCTGCGATCCAGACGTCGACCGCGGGGTCCTTGTGCGAGGAGAAGGGGACGCTCGTGATCCGGCGGCTCCCGTCCTGGTCGAACAGGATGTGCAGGACGGGGGCCGTCTCGGTCAGTGTTCCGCCGCCGTTCTCGACGAGGATCGTGCGGCGCAGGATCCGGTAGGAGGCCACGACGGAGGCCACGGCCTCCCACGGGATGGCCCGGCGGACCGGTGCGTCGGCGCCGAAGGTGTTCCACTCGGTCGTCTCGATGCCGGTCTCGCGCAGGGTATAGGTCGAGCGGTGGCGGGCGTGCCAGGCTCCCCTGCGCACCAGGTCCACCGTCCTGACAAGGAGCAGGACCCCGGCCGCCACGAAGACCAGAGTGAACAGCAGCCACGGGTTCCAGAACGCGATCATCAGCCAGACGGGGACGCCGATGAAGAGCGCGACGATGGCCGCGACGAAGAACAGGCCGACCACCGCGGCGCCGCGCCAGAACAGGTCCTCCCGCTGCTCGCTCTGGACGTGGACGACCGGACTGTCAGTCACGGCGGTCCGGGAGACGGGGTGGGGATCCGGTGTCACGACAGGTGCTCGCTCTCGGTGCAGGGGCGGGTGCGTCCCGGGCAGGGGTGTTCCGGCGCTCTCGGAGCCTATCGGGGACCAGGGCTCGGGGCGCTGACCCGACACGGCGCCGTCCCGTCGCCTCCGCCCGTCCGGAGAGCGCACGCAGAAGGGCGGGGAGCCTCCGGAGGCTCCCCGCCCTTCGCGAGAGTTCTAGTTGCGCGAGCTGCCGGTGTTCGTGCCCTCGCCGGAGTCGTCCCGGTGGTAGAGGTACTCGTTGCCGTGCTCGTCCTTCTCCACGTAGAAGTGTTCCTGGACCTCCTGGTACCAGGTCTGGGCGGCCTCGCTCATCCTCTCGCCCTCCTGCGCCTGGGCCAGCCGGTCCCCCGGCCCGTAGACGCGCATCGCGATGGCGTTGAGCCGGTCGAGGATGCGGTGCTGCTGCTCGCCGTCCCGGTTGGTGTTCTGCCTGTTCCGCGCCATGACGTCCCCCGTTGCCGACTGTGATGGTGATCACCAGTCTAGCGCCTGGGTGCCGGCACGGACCGGGCCCACCGGCGGGTGTGACGCCGGTGGGGCCATACGGTCCCTGGTGTGCGGGCGGCTACTCGACGTCGCGGATCTGCTTGAGGGAGCCGGTGCTCGTGCGGTACTCCCGCACGTAGTCGGGCTGCTCCGGGTGCTCGATGGCCGGGGCGTTGGCCGGCTCCGAGCCGTGCACGTAGTCCGGGGCCACGACGATCTCCTCGTCCACCTCGGCGCCGGTGGAGGTGCGGCGGCGGAACTCCTCGGGCGGCAGCACCCGGCGCCACTGGCGGGTGGGCAGGACGCCCACCTCCCCGGCGTCCTCGCGCAGGGCCCGGAGCAGCGAGTAGATCATCACGTACCCGAGCACGAAGAACGGCAGGCCGATGAGGATCGCCACGTTCTGCAGGGCGGCGAGCCCGGTGGCGCCGGTGGCGGTCAGCAGGATCGCGGCGATGAGGCCGATGGCGACGACCCAGAACACGCGCTGGTGCACCGGGGACTCCTCCTCGTGGCCGCTGCCCATGGTGTCCATGACCAGGGCGGCCGAGTCGATCGAGGTGATGAAGAACAGCACCACGATGAGCACGCCCACGGCGGAGGTGACGGTGGAGAACGGGAAGTTCTCGAGGAAGACGAACATCGCGCCGGGGATGTCGCCCTCGTCGACGACGGCCTCCACGAGCCCGCCCCCGCCGTTGAGCTCGATGTCGAACACGCCCATGCCGAAGATCCCGAACCAGATGACGGAGAACAGCGTGGGGAAGGCGAGCACCCCGGAGACGAACTGGCGGATGGTACGGCCGCGGGAGATGCGGGCGATGAAGATGCCCACGAACGGGGACCACGTGATGGTCCACGCCCAGTAGAAGACGGTCCAGCCGCTCTGCCACCCGGTGTCCGCGAGCGAGTCGTTCCAGAAGGCGAGCGCCGGGAGCATCGACAGGTACGTGCCGGCGGACTCGACCATGCCCTTGAGCATCAGCACGGTGGGCCCGGAGACGAGGATGAAGACCAGCAGGGCGATCGCGATGAGGATGTTGGTGTTGGACAGCCGCTTGATGCCCCGGTCGAGGCCGAGGGCCACGGAGACCGAGGCGACGAGGCTGACGGCGGCGATGATGAGGATCTGCGACAGCGCCGACTCGGAGATGCCGAAGAGCCGTGCCAGGCCGCTGTTGATCTGCATGGTGCCGAGCCCGATCGAGACGGCCACGCCGAAGAGGGTGCCGACGATGGCCAGGATGTCGATGAGCCGCCCGACCGGCCCGTGGATGCGCTCCCCCAGCAGCGGCTGGAACATGGAGCTCACCCGCGGCGGGAGGTTGCGCTTGTACATGAAGTAGCCGAAGGCCAGTGCCGGGAGGGTGAAGATCGTCCAGGTGTGCAGCCCGAAGTGGTAGAGCGTGAAGCCCATCGCCTCGGTGGCGGCCTCCATGGAGGCCGGCTCGACGCCCTGCCGGGGCGGGTTCGCGAAGTGGTTCACCGGTTCGGCGACGGCCCAGAACATCAGAATCGTGCCGATGCCCGCGGCGAAGAGCATCGAGAACCAGGACAGGTTGGTGTGCTGGGGCCGTTCGTCGTCGGCCCCGAGCCGGACCTGACCGAAGCGGCTGACCATGAGGTAGATCAGGAACAGCAGGAAGACGGTCACACCCAGGATGTAGAACCAGCCGAGCTGTTCGATCACCCAGGTCGAGCCGTCCGCGAAGACAGCGTCCATGAACTCCGTGAACACCAGCGTCAGGACCACGAACGCGGCGATCACCAGCGCGGAGCCGAAGAAGATGGTGGGACTGGTCCGCAGTCGCAGGGAGTCGTGCAGTCTGTTCAACATCGCCGTGCTTCCCCGGCTGCCCTCGGCCTCGGACGAGCGGACGGCCGCCGTGTCTCGGTTGTGTGCGTCGGTCGTGTGGATCGGTGGTGCGTTCTGGTTGCTACGACCCTACCGCGTGGTCGTCCTGAGGCGGAGGCTCACTCCGGGGACGGCGTGGACGCCAGGCGCGGCTCCACGTGCCACTCCCACCACGCGTCCACGCGGTCGCGCAGGCGCTGCACGGTGCCGTCGTTGACCAGCACGGTGCTGGAGACGGCGGCCCGCTCCTCGTCGGTGGCCTGGGCGGCGATCCGGGCGCGGGCGTCGGCCTCCGTCATGCCGCGGTCCTCGACCATCCGCCGCACGCGCTCCTCCGCCGGGGCCTGGACCGTGAGGACGAGGTCGAAGCGCCCGTGCTGGCCGGTCTCCACGAGCAGCGGGATGTCCTCGACCAGGACGGCGTCCTCCCCGGCCGCGGCCGCGAGCCGCTCGGCCTCCGCCCGGACGAGGGGGTGGATGATCGCGTTGAGCCGGGCGCGCGCCTCCGGGTCCGCGAACACGCGGGCGCCGAGCGCGGCCCGGTCCAGGCGGCCGTCCGGGGTCAGCACGGAGGGTCCGAACTCCTCCACGATCCCCTCGAGGCCGGGCCGGCCCGGCTCCTGCAGGGCGCGGGCGATCGCGTCGGCGTCGACCACGGTGGCCCCGAGCTCCATGAGCCGCCGGGAGACCGTGGACTTGCCCGAGGCGATCCCGCCGGTGAGTCCGATGGTCAGCATGGGACCATGCTATCGGCCGGTCCCGGCCGCGCCCCGCCGGGCGCTCAGGCCTCCCCGGCCCCGGCCACGGTGGTCATGACGTCCGGCAGCGTGCCGGGCCCGTGCGCCCGCTGCACCCGCAGCCAGCGGTACCCGTAGCCCTCCAGGGCCAGCTCGGCCGAGGAGTCGGCGTCGAGGGTGCACGTCCCGCTGCCCAGCAGGTCCAGCAGCTCGGTGCCCTCCTCCTCGTCCGGCAGCCGCAGCGGCACCGTGGTGGGCTCGGCGGAGAAGTTGTGCAGCGCCACGATGCCGGAGCCCTCCCACGAGCACCGGTGGGCAAGGACCTCCCGCCGCGGCTGGTCCAGGACCTCGGCGGGCCCCCAGGCCAGCTCGGTGCACTCGCGGTAGCGGCGGGCCAGGGCGGTGACGAAGTTCAGCAGGGAGTCCGGGTCCCGCTTGGCGTCGGCCACGTTCACGGCCGCGGGGCCGAACTCCCCCTCGACGACGGGACCGGAGAGGTCCTCGGCGCCGGCGGAGGAGAACCCCCCGTTGCGCCCGGAGGTCCACTGCATGGGCGTGCGGACGGCCATGCGGCCCTCGGCGGCGAGATTCTCGCCCATGCCGATCTCCTCGCCGTAGTACAGCACCGGGGTGCCCGGCAGGGAGAAGAGCAGCGAGTAAACCATCCGGATGCGCTGCCGGTCCCCGTCCAGCATGGGCGGCAGCCGCCGGGTGAGGCCCCGGCCGTAGATCTGCATGCGCTCCTCGGGCCCGAAGGCGGCGAAGACCTCCTCCCGCTCGGACGCGGAGAGCTGATCGAGGGTGAGCTCGTCGTGGTTGCGCACGAAGTTGGCCCACTGGGCGTCCTGCGG
Source organism: Kocuria sp. CCUG 69068 (assembly GCF_020833785.1). Taxonomy (NCBI): domain Bacteria; kingdom Bacillati; phylum Actinomycetota; class Actinomycetes; order Micrococcales; family Micrococcaceae; genus Kocuria; species Kocuria sp. CCUG 69068. The sequence goes on along the minus strand of NZ_PDDL01000006.1, from coordinate 22,092 downwards.
GATGCGGGGCCGGTTCTTCAGGGCGGTCGCCAGCGGCCCGGCGTCCCGGCGGGCCAGCGAGAGGTAGAGGTTCTGCATGGCCACGAAGTCGAAGATCATGGTCAGCTCCCCCGCGTCCTCCGTGCCGAACAGCTCGAGCTGCTGCTGGTAGGGCAGGTTGACCTCGCCCAGCAGGGCGGCCCGGCCGTTGCGGCGGTTGGCGAACCTGCGCAGCGAGCGCAGGAACCCGTGCGGGTCCGTGAACCCGCCCTGGTTCTCGAAGTCGTCGCCCTGCGCCAGCGTGAGCAGCTGGGGGATCCCGTCCACGCGGAAGCCGTCGAGGCCCAGGTGCAGCCAGAACCCGACGATCTTCGCGATCTCGTCCCGCACCTTGGGGTGGGAGAGGTTGAGGTCCGGCTGGTGGCGGTAGAAGCGGTGCAGGTACCAGTGCCCGGTGATCTCGTCCCGGGTCCAGATGCCGCCCTCCTGGTCGGGGAACACGGCCTTCCCGGAGGTGTCCGGCGGCTCGTCGGCCCGCCACACGTAGTAGTCGCGGTACGGGTTGTCCGTGCTCGAGCGGGCGGCCTGGAACCACGGGTGCTGGTCGGAGGTGTGGTTGACCACGAGGTCGGCGATGACCCGCAGACCACGGTCCTGGGCGGTGCGGACGAGCTCCACGAGGTCGCCGAAGCTGCCCAGCCGCTGGTCGACGCCGTAGAAGTCGGTGATGTCGTAGCCGTCGTCCCGGTTGGGCGAAGGGTAGAACGGCATGAGCCACAGGCAGGTGACGCCGAGCTCCGCCAGGTAGTCCACCCTCTCGGCCAGCCCGGCGATGTCGCCGACGCCGTTGCCGTCCGTGTCCAGGAACCGCTCGACGTCCACGCAGTACACGACCGCCTGCTTCCACCAGAGGTCGGAGGTGTCGGCGATGCGCATGTCTGCTCCCTCGGTCGCGGCTGCTCCCCTGTCTAGCACCCCGTCCCGGTCCCGTCGAGGGCGCGCGGGGCCCGGCCTAGAGTGGGGAGCATGGACCCGGACCCCCTGCTCAGCCGCGCGACCCGGTACACGACGCTCGCCGCGGGCACGGAGGCGGTGGCCGAGCTGGAGATCAAGCGCTCCCGCTTCCTGGCGGTGCTGCGCCGGGCGCCCACGGAGGCCGAGGCCCGGGCCCTGGCCGAGGAGCTGCGGCGCGGATTCCACGACGCCCGCCACCACTGCTCGGCGTTCGTCCTGGGCCCGGACCGGGACGTGCAGCGCTCCTCCGACGACGGCGAGCCCGCCGGCACCGCGGGCCTGCCGATGCTCGAGGCCCTCGTGCTGCGGCGCACCGCCACGGACGCCGCCGGCCGGGACGTCACCGACCTCTCGGACGTGAGCGCCGTGGTGGTCCGCTGGTTCGGCGGCACCCTGCTCGGCGCCGGCGGGCTGGTCCGGGCCTACTCCGAGGCCGTGTCCCAGGCCCTCGACGGCGCGTCCCTGGTGGTCCGCCGGCGGCAGCGGCTCTACCGGCTCCCCGCCTCCCACGCGGACGCGGGCCGGATCGAGAACGAGCTGCGCGCGGCCGGGACCACGGTCCTGGACACCGCCTACGGAGCGGCCGGCGCGGAGCTGGGCCTCGCCCTGCCCGACGACGACGCGGCCGTCGCCGCGCTGCACTCCCGCGTGGCCTCGCTGACCGCCGGCGCCGGTGTCCTGCGGCCCGTCGGCACGGACTGGGTGGACACCCCCGCCGGCAGCCGGCCCTGAGCGGCGCCCGTCCGGTCCGGCGGCCCCGGGGACAGCACGACGGCCCCCGCCCTGCGAAGGGTGGGGGCCGTCGTGGTCAGCGCCGTGCGGAACGGCCTGGCGGTGCCTGTCGGATCAGGCTCCGGTCAGCTTCTCGCGCAGAGCGGCCAGGGCCTCGTCGGAGGCCAGGGTGCCGGAGTCGGCGGCCGGGGCCTCGGAGGAGTAGCTGGTCGGGGCCGGCGCGGACGAGGAGGAGGACGAGGAGGACGAGGACGAGGAGCTCGTCGTGCCGCCGGCGGCGGCCTCGGCGTCCTCGGCGATCGACTTCCGGACCTGCTCCTTGTGCGCCTCCCAGCGCGACTGGGCGTCGGCGTACTGCTGCTCCCAGGCGGCGCGCTGGGTCTCGTAGCCCTCGATCCACTCGTTGGTCTCGGGATCGAAGCCCTCGGGGTACTTGTAGTTGCCCTGGTCGTCGTACTCGGCGGCCATGCCGTACTGGGCCGGGTCGAACTCGGTGGAGTCCGGGTCCACGCCCTCGTTGGCCTGCTTGAGCGACAGCGAGATGCGGCGGCGGTCCAGGTCGATGTCGATGACCTTGACGAACAGCTCGTCGCCCACGGAGACGACCTGCTCGGCCATGTCCACGTGGCGCTGGGCCAGCTCGGAGATGTGCACCAGGCCCTCGATGCCGTCCTCGACGCGCACGAACGCGCCGAAGGGGACGAGCTTGGTGACCTTGCCCGGCACGACCTGCCCGAGGGCGTGGGTGCGGGCGAACAGCTGCCACGGGTCCTCCTGGGTCGCCTTCAGCGACAGGGAGACGCGCTCGCGGTCCATGTCGACGTCCAGGACCTCGACGGTGACCTCCTGGCCGACCTCGACGACCTCGGAGGGGTGGTCGATGTGCTTCCAGGACAGCTCGGAGACGTGCACGAGGCCGTCGACGCCGCCCAGGTCCACGAAGGCACCGAAGTTGACGATCGAGGAGACCGTGCCCGTGCGGACCTGGCCCTTCTCGAGCTTGTGCAGGAAGTTCGAGCGGACCTCGGACTGGGTCTGCTCGAGCCAGGCACGGCGGGACAGGACCACGTTGTTGCGGTTCTTGTCCAGCTCGATGATCTTCGCCTCGATCTGCTGGCCGATGTACGGCGCGAGGTCGCGCACGCGGCGCATCTCGACGAGGGAGGCGGGGAGGAAGCCGCGCAGGCCGATGTCGAGGATGAGGCCGCCCTTGACGACCTCGATGACGGTGCCGGTGACGACGCCGTCGTCCTCCTTGATCTTCTCGATGTCGCCCCAGGCGCGCTCGTACTGAGCCCGCTTCTTGGACAGGATCAAGCGGCCTTCCTTGTCCTCCTTGGTGAGGACCAGAGCCTCGACCTCATCACCCACGGTCACGACCTCGTCCGGGTCGACATCGTGCTTGATGGACAGCTCGCGGGACGGGATGACGCCCTCGGTCTTGTAGCCGATGTCGAGAAGGACCTCGTCGCGGTCGACCTTGACGACGGTGCCCTCGACGAGGTCGCCGTCGTTGAAGTACTTGATGGTCGCGTCGACAGCGGCGAGGAAGTCCTCGGCGGACCCGATGTCGTTGACGGCAACCTGCGGGGTGGTGGTGGTCATGTAGTAGGGGCTCCGATGGGGATAGTTTGTGATCAGTCGGAACGGAGATTGTCCGGCCGGACCGCGGCCGTTCCGAAGGATTGCTGGACAGGGCACGTGCAGAGCACGCACCGGGTCAGTCTACGGACGGAGGAAAAGGGGCGCAACACGCGACCCGCCGTGCCGCGCGGGCTCAGAACTGTGTGACGCCGTACGGGGCGGTCGGGGTCTCCATGAAGTCCTGCAGGTCCCGCAGCGCGTCCTCGTCCCGGGCCACGATCAGTCCCGCCTGCGCGAGGGTGCTCGCCTTCACCGCCCCGAGGTACAGGGACCCGAGCACGTCCACCCGCATCGCCACGTCGGCCCCGTCGGGCAGCTCCACCGCGGGGACCGACCGCCCGGCGTCGTCGTCGGCGGTGCGGGGCCGGTCGCCCAGCCGCTCGACCACGGGCGTGCCGCTGCTGGTGTCCAGTGCCCAGACGCCGTCGGCGTAGCCCATCGAGTCCACGAGGGAGATCACGATCCGCCCGCGGAAAGTGTACGGGCGGGCCTCCAGCGCGGCGGCGGGGTCCAGGACCCGCACCCACACCTTGTCGGACTCCGCGGTGACGCGGTACTTGGCCCGGTCCGCCATCGCCCACACCAGCGGGTCCTCCACGGGGGCGCGGCCGAAGCGGACCTGGTCCACGAGGTCCAGGGAGGTCACGAACTCCCACAGGGCGATCGACACGTCCGGGGAGGCGCCCACGAGGTCGAGCACCGTCAGGGTCAGCGGGTAGGAGGTGTTGGGCTCGAACCGGTAGGTCACGTAGCCGTCCGGGCGCATCGCGTCGTCGTAGTGCACGGCGCAGCGCACCTCGGGGTCCGCCTTCTGCGGGGTGATGGCGTACTCCCCCGTGTACTCGGGCCAGTGGTAGGCCACCCGGCTCACCGACCCGTGGGAGCTCTCGTGGAAGCGCTGGAAGAGCACGGGGGCGAGCTGGCGCACCGCCTCACCGTCGGCCATCTCCACGCTGCCCACGGTCGGGGCCTTGAGCTGCAGGCGGGTCGTGGCGTCCACGGTGACCTCGCGGTTGAACGTGGCCGCGCCGAACCCGAACCGGCCGTAGATGGTGGCCTCGGTCGCGGTCAGCAGCGCCACGGGGTAGCCGTCCCGCCGGGCGCGGTCGAGCTCTCCCGTCATGAGCCGGCGCAGCAGCCCGCGGCGGCTGTGCGTGGGCCGCACGGTGACCTCGGAGATGAGCCGGGCCCGCAGCAGCCGGCCGCGGCCCGCGTTGAGCGAGCCCTCCCAGGAGGTGAAGGTCGCCACGGGCCGCCGGGTGGGGAGTGCCGCCTCCGGCACGGCGTGCGGGTACGCCGCCCGCAGCCGCACCCGCTCGGCGTGCATCCAGGACAGGGTGCGCTCGAGGGTCTCGTCGGTCGGCTCCGCCTGGTGGAAGCCCTGCCGGATGGCCCGCACCCACTCCACGGCGGCCGGGTTGGCCGCGACGCCGCCGGGGCCCACGCCGAACTCCGCGAAGGTGTAGTCGTGCCCGCCGGCCGAGTAGGACTCGGTCACGGTGCCGGGGGTGGACGGTGTCGTCGGAGCGTCGTGCTGGGGGTCCATGGTGGGTTCCTCGTTCGCGGTGGGTTCGGGGAGCGGGCCGGCCGGGGCGCCGGTCCGGCCGGTCAGTGGGCCGCCTCGTGCCAGGAGCGGCCCGCGCCGACGTTGACCTCCAGCGGCACGGACAGCTCGGCGGCGCCGCCCATCTCCTCGCGCAGCACCCGCTCCACGGTCTCGCGCTCCCCGCGCACGACCTCCACCACGAGCTCGTCGTGGACCTGCAGGAGCATCCGGGAGCCGAGGCCCTCGTCGGTGAAGCGCCGGTCCACCCCGAGCATCGCCTTCTTGATGATGTCGGCGGCCGAGCCCTGGATGGGGGCGTTGAGGGCGGCGCGCTCGGCCATGGAGCGCAGCTGCCGGTTGTCGCTGGAGAGGTCCGGGAGGTACCGGCGGCGGCCGTCGATCGTGGCCGTGTAGCCGTCCTCGCGGGCCTGCTCCACGACGCCGCGCAGGTAGTCGCGCACCGCCCCGAACCGGGTGAAGTAGTCGCTCATCAGGGTGCGGGCCTCGTCGACGGGGATCCGCAGCTGCTTGGAGAGCCCGAAGGAGCTCAGCCCGTAGACCAGCCCGTAGCTCATGGCCTTGACCTTGGAGCGCATGGGCGCGGTGACCTCCTCCGGGGCCACGCCGAAGATCTTCGAGCCGACGAAGCGGTGCAGGTCCTCGCCGCTGCGGAACGCCTCGATCAGCGCCTCGTCCCCGGACAGGTGCGCCATGATGCGCATCTCGATCTGGGAGTAGTCGGCGGTGAGCAGCTGCTCGTAGGCCCGCCCGTCCTCCGGGCGCCCGACCACGAACAGCCCGCGGATGCGGCGGCCCTCCTCGGTGCGCACGGGGATGTTCTGCAGGTTGGGGTTGGTGGAGGACAGCCGGCCGGTGGCGGCGACGTTCTGCATGTAGGTGGTGTGCACGCGGCCGTCCTCGGCGATGGCCTTCTGCAGGCCCTCGACGGTCTGGCGGAGCTTGTTGGCGTCCCGGTAGGCCAGCAGGCCGGCGAGGAAGCGGTGCCCCTTGGAGTCCGGGTCGGTGCGGGTGAGCAGCTCCGCCACGGCGTCGGCATCGGTGGTGAAGCCGGACTTGATCTTCTTGGTCTTCGGCAGCCCCAGCTCCTCGAACATCACCTGCTGCAGCTGCTTGGTGGAGCCGAGGTTCACGGGCTCCGCGATCTGGGCGTGCGCCTCCTGCTGCGCCTGCTCGATCACCCGGGCGAAGTCGTCGAGCAGGACCTGCACGCCCTCGGGGTCCACGGCGATCCCGGCGAGCTCCATCCGGCCCAGCACCACGGCCAGGGGCAGCTCGAGGTCCGTGAGGAGGGCGGTCTGGTGGGTCTCGGCCAGCTTCTCCAACAGGTGCTCGGAGAGCTGGACGGTGACGACCGCCAGCTCCGCCTCCCGCCGGAGCACCGCCGGGGCGGGCCAGGGCTCGGCGTCCAGGGCGAGCTGCTGCTGCCCCTCGGCGGCGGGGCCGTCCGCGGCGGGGGCCACCGCCAGGCCCAGCCGGTCCTCGAGCAGCGCGGGGAGCTCGTAGCTGCGCCGCGCCGGCTGCAGCAGGTAGGCCGAGAGCTGGGGGTCGTCCACGACCCCGGCCAGCGGCAGGCCGCGCACCGCGAGGGACTTCCAGACGTCCTTGAGCCCGTCCACGATCTTGGGCCGGTCCGCGTCGGCCAGCCAGCGGGCCAGTGCGGACTCGAGGTCGGAGTCGGCGGCCGCGAGGTCCAGGAACAGCGCGGACGGCTGGTGGCCGCCGCGGGCGAGGACCACTCCGGAGAGCTCGCGGGCGCCCGGCAGCACGGGGTCGTCGTCGCGGTGCAGGGCGTGCAGCACCACGGGGCCCTCCCCGCCGGCCAGCCACTGCTCGAGGTCCTCGGCGGTGCCGGGGCGCTCCACCTCGCCCAGGCCGAGGTCGGCCGGCGGGGCCGCCTCCTCGGCGGGGCGCCCGAAGGCGTCGAAGAGCCGGTTGCGCAGGCCGTCGCCGAACTCGAGGTCGTCGAAGACCTCCCCCACCGCCTGGGCGTCGGGCTCGGGCAGGCCGGCGTCGGCGAGGTCGACGTCCAGCGCGAGATCGGTGATCAGGCGGTTGAGCCGGCGGTTGCGCTCGACGTCGGCGCGGTGCTCGCGCAGCGCCTCGCCCTTCTTGCCCTTGACGCGGTCCGCGTGCGCGAGGATCGCGTCGACGCCGCCGTAGGCGAGGATCCACTTGGCCGCGAACCCCGCGCCCACGCCGGGGATCCCGGGGAGGTTGTCGGCCTGCTCCCCGGTCAGGGCCGCGAGGTCCGGGTAGTGCTGGGGCGGCACCTTGTACTTCTCCACCACGGCGGCGGCGTCCATGTGCTTGAGGTCGGACGGGGTGCGCCCGGGGTAGACCACCGTGACGTGCTCGTCGATCATCTGGAAGGCGTCCCGGTCCCCGGAGAAGACCAGCACCTCGTAGTCCTGCTCGGCGCCGCGGCGGGCGAGGGTGGCGAGGACGTCGTCGGCCTCGTGGCCCTCGGCGGTGACCACGGGCACGCCCAGGGCGTCGAGGATCCGGCGGATCTGCGGGACCTGCCCGTGGAACTCCTCGGGCGTCTCGTCCCGTCCGCCCTTGTACTCCTCGTACTCCTGGGAGCGCAGGGTGGGGCCGTCGAGGTCGAAGGAGACCACCAGGTGGGTGGGCTTCTGCTCGCGGATCAGCTTCACGAGCGTGTTCACGAAGCCGTAGACGGCCTCGGTGTGCCGGCCGTCGGAGGTCACGAAGGCGGGCCCGCCGCCGTACTCCGCGGCGCGGGACAGCGCGAAGAACGCGCGGAAGGCCAGGGAGTGGCCGTCGACCAGCAGCAGCTTCCGCTCGGGCCGGGAGACCGGGTGGGGGATCTCGACGTCGACGGGGTGGTCGGTGTCGGTCCCGACGGTCACCGTGCGGACAGCGGTCTCGGGGCTCGGGTCGGTCTGCGTGTGCTGCGTCGTTTTCTCCACGGACCCATCCTAGGGCCGGGCGGGAGCCGGGGCAGGCGGTCCGCCGGGGCCCGGCGGGTCAGCCCGCGCGGCCGGACGGCGCGCTCAGGCGACCTGGTTGATGATGGCCTCGGCGACCTCCCGCATGGACAGCCGGCGATCCATGGAGGTCTTCTGGATCCAGCGGAACGCCTCGGGCTCGGTGAGGCCCATCTTGGTGGTCAGCAGCGACTTCGCGCGCTCCACGAGCTTGCGGGTGGCGAACTGCTCCTTCATGTCCGAGACCTCGCGCTCGAGCGCGGCGATCTCCTCGGCGCGGGAGATCGCGATCTCGATGGCGGGCACGAGGTCGTCCACCGTGAACGGCTTGACCACGTAGGCCATGGCCCCCGCCTCGCGGGCCCGCTCCACGAGCTCCCGCTGGCTGAAGGCCGTCAGCAGGACCACCGGGGCGATCCGGTCCGAGGCGATCTGCTCCGCCGCGGTGATCCCGTCGAGGACGGGCATCTTCACGTCCATGAGCACGAGGTCGGGGCGGTGCTCGCGGGCGAGCTCCACGGCGCGCTGGCCGTTGTCGGCCTCCGCGACCACCTCGTAGCCCGCATCCTGGAGCATCTCCACGATGTCCAGGCGGATCAGGGTCTCGTCCTCGGCGACCACCACCCGGCGGGCCGGGCGCAGGTCGTTCTCCGCCGCCTCGCCGGACAGGTCGTCGCGGGTCTCGGGCTCCTCCGCCGGGGAGGGGTTCGGCTGCTCCGTCACGCTGACTCCTTGGCTGCTGGTGCGTCGTTGCCCGCGCCGCGCGGGCGGCGGGGCCGGCGGCGCCAGACTGCCCGGCGCCGCGCATTCCGTCCGATCAGCCCCAGCCTATAACTGTTGTAGAGTGGTTGAGCGCAGGAGCCGCCCTCCCGAGGCGGCGCGGACTGCGACCGCAGGCCCAAGTGGCGGAATTGGCAGACGCGCCGCACTCAAAATGCGGTTCCCCTGGAGTGTGGGTTCGAGTCCCACCTTGGGCACCAGCACCCCGGACCTCTCGGTCCGGGGTCTTCTCGTCCCACCCCCGTGCCGTCAGCCCGCGGCGCCCCGCTCCCGCACCAGGTTGGTGACCCGGGCGGTGGACAGCCGCCGCCCCCGCTCGTCGGTCATCACGACCTCGTGGACGGTGAGCGTGGCGCCCAGGTGCAGCGCCGTGCACGTGCCGGTGACCGTCCCGGAGGCCACGCCGCGCTGGTGCGTCGCGTTGACGTCGACACCCACCGCGTACCGCCCCGGACCGGCGTGCACGCTCGCCGCGGTCGAGGCGAGCGTCTCGGCGAGGACGCAGTGCGCTCCCCCGTGCAGGATCCCGCCCGGCTGCGTGTTCGGCTCGACCGGCATCGTGGCGACCGCCCGCCCGGGCGTGAGCTCCGTGAACCGGATGCCCATCGCCCGGGCCAGACCGCCCATCCCGTGACCGGGGAAGGCGGCGTGCAGCTCCTCGGGGACCCCGTGCTCGCGCAGGTCCCGGGAGTGCTCCTCGGGGGTCATGGCCGGGAGGCTGCTCACCCTTCCCGCCACGGTCCCACGCGCTCGCGCCGCTGCCCGCTGCCCAGCAGCTCCCCGGCGTCGGCGACGTCGCCCACGCGGTGCACCTTGACGAGGTTCGTGGTGCCGGCGACCCCGGGGGGCGAGCCGGCGCAGATCACCACGAGGTCGTCCTTGCCTGCCAGACCCTGCTCCTGCAGGTGCAGGTCGACCTGCCGGGTCATCTCGTCCGTGTGGTCGACCTTCGCGACCTGGATGGGCTGCACCCCCCACAGCAGGGACATGAGCGCCGTGACGAGAGGCTCCGGGGTGAACGCCAGGATCGGGTGGGCCGGGCGCAGCCGGGACAGCCGGCGGGCGGAGTCCCCGGACTGGGTGAACGTGCAGAGGTAGCTGACGTCGAGCTGCCGGGCGATGGTCACCGCCGCCCGCGTCACCGCACCGCCGCGGGTGCGCGGCTCCGTGCCGAGCGCCGGGACCCGCTCCAGGGCCTGGGACTCGGTGGCCTCGATGATGCGGGCCATCGTCTCGATCGTCTCGATCGGGTACTTGCCGACCGAGGTCTCCCCGGAGAGCATGACCGCGTCGGCGCCGTCGAGCACGGCGTTGGCGCAGTCGGAGGCCTCGGCCCGGGTGGGGCGCGGGCTGTCGATCATCGACTCGAGCACCTGGGTGGCGACGATCACGGGCTTGGCCCAGCGCCGGGCGAGCTCGATGGCGCGCTTCTGCACGATCGGGACCTGCTCCAGCGGCAGCTCCACGCCCAGGTCACCGCGGGCCACCATGATGCCGTCGAACGCGTCGATGATCTCGTGCAGGGCGTCCACCGCCTGCGGCTTCTCGATCTTGGCGATCACCGGCAGCCGCCGGCCCTCCTCGTCCATGATCTCGTGCACCCGCACGATGTCCTTGGCGTCGCGCACGAAGGACAGCGCGATCAGGTCCACGCCGCGGCGCAGGGCCCAGCGCAGGTCGTCCTCGTCCTTGTCGGACAGGGCCGGGACGTTCACGGCCACGCCGGGAAGGTTGATGCCCTTGTTGTTGGACACCGCCCCGCCCACGACCACCTCGGTGGTGACGGTGGTGTCGGAGACGGCGGTGGCGCGCAGGGCGACCCGGCCGTCGTCGATGAGCAGCGGGTCGCCCACGTTGACGTCGCCCGGCAGGGCCTTGTGCGTGGTGGAGCACAGGCTCGCGGTGCCCTCGACGTCCTCGACGGTGATGGAGAACACATCGCCGGGGAGCAGCTCGTGCGGGCCGTCCGCGAAGCGGCCGAGCCGGATCTTCGGTCCCTGCAGGTCCGCGAGGATCGCGACCGTCTGCCCGGCGTCCGCCGAGGCGCGCCGCAGGTTCTCGTAGGACGCGTCGTGCACGGAGTGGTCGCCGTGGCTCATGTTGAGCCGGGCCACGTTCATGCCGGACCGGATCGCCTGGGAGAGGTTCTCGTACGAGGAGATGGCCGGGCCGATCGTGGCCACGATCTTTGCTCGTCGCATGTGTGCCGCCTTGGGTCGAGGGATGCCACCGGGGAGGACGCGCACAGCACTGCGGCCGGGGGCTCCGTCGCGCAGGACACGACGCAGCTCCCGGCCGCACTGCCTGGATGTCCGCCCTGGGGCGGGAGGTCGTTCCCAGCCTACCAACGCCGCCGCCGGTGTCGAGGCGCCCGGCCCGTCGGCCCGCCCCGGACGTGCGACGGCGCGGGCCGCCCCCTCCCTCTCGGAAGGGGGCGGCCCGCGCCGCGGGACCGTGGGGCCCGGTGCCGTCCTACAGGGTGAGGTCGATGGCCCGGTCGGTCGGGGCCACGGGCTCGGGCAGACGGGTCGAGCCCATGAGGAACCGTTCGACGGCGGCCGCGCAGGCGCGGCCCTCGGCGATCGCCCAGACGACGAGGGACTGGCCGCGGCCGGCGTCGCCGCACGCGAAGACGCCGTCCACGCTGGTCATGTACCGGTCGTCCCGGGCCAGGTTGGTCCGGCCGTCCAGCTCGGCGCCGATCTGCTCGGTGATGTCCTCGGACTCGTTGCCGGTGAAGCCCAGGGCCAGGAAGACGAGGTCCGCCGGGATCACCCGCTCGGTGCCGCCCTTGGGGGCGCGCCGGCCGTCGGGCAGGTACTCGGTCTCGGCGACCTTCAGGCCGGTGAGCCTGCCGCCCTCCCCCACGAACTCCACGGTGGAGGCCATGTAGGTGCGGTCGCCGCCCTCCTCGTGGGAGGTCGAGACCTCGAAGACCTTGGGCATCATCGGCCACGGGTCGGCGTCGGAGCGGTCCGCGGCGGGCTTGCGCCCGATCGCCAGGGACGTGATCGACGCCGCGCCCTGGCGGTTGGCGGTGCCGATGCAGTCCGAGCCGGTGTCGCCGCCGCCCAGGACGATGACGTGCTTGCCCGCCGCGGAGATCTGGTCCTCGACCTCGTCGCCGGCCACCACGCGGTTGCCCTGCACCAGGTAGTCCATCGCGAAGTGGACGCCGTCCAGGTCCCGGCCCGGGATCTCGAGGTCCCGCGGCCGGGTGGCGCCGGTGGCGACCACCACGGCGTCGTAGCGGCGCTTGAGCTGGTCCCAGGTGATGTCCTTGCCGATCTCCACCCCGGGGCGGAAGCGGGTGCCCTCGGCGCGCATCACGTCGAGGCGCCGGTCGAGGACCTCCTTCTCCATCTTGAAGTCGGGGATGCCGTAGCGCAGCAGCCCGCCGATGCGGTCGTCGCGCTCGTAGACCGCCACCGTGAACCCGGCCTGGGTCAGCTGCTGGGCGACCGCGAGGCCGCCGGGCCCGGAGCCCACGACCGCCACGGTCTTGCCGACCAGGCGCTGGGGCACGTACGGCTTGACGATGCCCTCGTCGAAGCCCATCTCCCCGATCGAGTACTCGATCTGCTTGATGGTCACCGCCGGCTGGTTGATGCCGAGCACGCACGAGGACTCGCACGGGGCCGGGCAGACCCGCCCGGTGAACTCCGGGAAGTTGTTGGTGGCGTGCATGCGCTCGACCGCCTCGGCGTCGAGGCCCCGCCACACGAGGTCGTTCCACTCGGGGATCAGGTTGCCGAGGGGGCAGCCCTCGTGGCAGAAGGGGATCCCGCAGTCCATGCACCGGCCGGCCTGCTTCTGCAGGACCCCCCGGTCCTGGGCCTCCTGGACCTCCTTCCAGTCCATGATCCGGACGGGCACCGGCCGCTTGGGGCGGTCGACGCGCTCGGTCACCTTCATGAAACCGCGCGGATCAGCCACGGGTCGTCACCTCCAGGATCTTGTGCCAGGCCTCGTCGCCGTCGGGGTCCTGCCCCTGGGTCCGGGCCTCTTCGCGGATGCCCTGCACGGCGGCGTACTCCCGCGGCAGGACCTTGGTGAAACGCCCGAGCGTGGCCACGGGGTCGGCCAGGAGCCGGTCCGCGAGCTCGGAGCCCGTCTCCTCGGCGTGCTTCGTGATGAGCGCCAGCACGACTTCGGCGTCCGCCTCGTCCAGGGGCAGCAGCTGCAGCTCGCCGCCGTCGCGCGCCTGCTTGTTGACCGAGGTCTCGGCGAGGTCGATGACGTAGGCCACGCCGCCGGACATGCCGGCGCCGAAGTTGCGCCCCGTGCGGCCGAGCACCAGGGCGGTGCCGCCGGTCATGTACTCGCAGCCGTGGTCGCCGATGCCCTCGACCACCGCCGTGGCGCCCGAGTTGCGCACCAGGAACCGCTCGCCCACGGTGCCGCGCAGGAAGATCTCCCCGCTCGTGGCGCCGTAGCCGATCACGTTGCCCGCGATGACGTTCTCGGAGGCCTCGAACACCGCGTCCCGCTCGGGGCGCACGATGATCCGCCCCCCGGACAGGCCCTTGCCGCTGTAGTCGTTGGCGTCGCCCTCGAGCCGCAGGGTGATGCCCTGCGGGAGGAACGCGCCGAGGGACTGGCCGGCCTGGCCCGTGAGCGTCACGTCGATGGTGTCGTGGGCGAGGACGTCCGTGCCGAACGTCCGCGTCACCACGTGGCCGAGCATCGTGCCGACCGCGCGGTCCGTGTTGATGATGTGCTGCTGGATCCGCACGGGCTCGCGCTTCTCCAGGGCGGCCCGGGAGAGCCGGATCAGCTCGTTGTCGAAGTGCTTCTCCAGCTCGTGGTCCTGGCCGCGCATGTTGCGCACCGCCGCGCCCCGGTGCTCGAGCACCGTGGAGTGCAGGATCGGCGAGAGGTCCAGCCCGTGCGCCTTCCAGTGGTCGATGGCGTCCTTGGTCTCGAGGACCTCGGCGTGCCCGACGGCCTCCTCGATCGAGCGGAACCCGAGCTGGGCCAGGTACTCCCGGACCTCCTCGGCGATGAACTCGAAGAAGTTCACCACGTGCTCGGCCCGCCCCGTGAACCGCTTGCGCAGCTCCGGGTTCTGGGTGGCCACGCCCACCGGGCAGGTGTCCAGGTGGCACTTGCGCATCATGATGCAGCCCTCGACGATCAGCGGCGCCGTGGCGAAGCCGAACTCCTCCGCGCCGAGCAGCGCGGCGACGATCACGTCCCGGCCGGTCTTCATCTGCCCGTCCGCCTGGACGACCACGCGGTCCCGCAGCCCGTTGAGCATCAGCGTCTGCTGGGTCTCGGCGAGGCCGAGTTCCCAGGGGGCGCCGGCGTGCTTGAGGGAGTTCAGCGGGGCCGCGCCCGTGCCGCCGTCGTGCCCGGAGACGAGCACCACGTCCGCCTTGGCCTTGGTGACGCCCGAGGCCACGGTGCCGATGCCGATCTCGGAGACCAGCTTGACGTGCACCCGGGCCTGCGGGTTGGAGCGCTTGAGGTCGTAGATCAGCTGCGCCAGGTCCTCGATCGAGTAGATGTCGTGGTGCGGCGGCGGCGAGATCAGGGACACGCCCGGGGTGGAGTGGCGCGTGCGGGCGATCCACGGGTACAGCTTCTGGGCCATGAGCTGGCCGCCCTCGCCGGGCTTCGCGCCCTGGGCCATCTTGATCTGGATGTCGTCGGCGTTGGTCAGGTACAGGCTCGTGACGCCGAACCGGCCGGAGGCCACCTGCTTGATCGCCGAGCGCCGCTGCGGGTCGAGCAGCCGGTCGACGTCCTCGCCGCCCTCACCGGTGTTGGACTTCGCGCCGAGCCGGTTCATCGCGATCGCCAGGGTCTCGTGCGCCTCCTGGGAGATGGAGCCGTAGCTCATCGCCCCGGTCTGGAAGCGCTTGACGATCGAGCTGACGGGCTCGACCTCCTCGAGCGGCACCGGCTTGCGGTCCGCGGTGAAGCCGAGCAGCCCGCGCAGGGTCAGCAGCTTCTTCGTCTGGTCGTCCACGAGCTTCGTGTAGGACTTGAAGATGTCGTAGCGGCCGGTGCGGGTGGCGTGCTGCAGCCGGAAGACGGTCTGGGGGTTGAACAGGTGCGGCGGGCCGTCCCGGCGCCAGTCGTACTCGCCGCCGGTCTCGAGGTCCCGGTGGGGCTCGGTCACGCCGTCCGCCGGGTACGCCCGGCGGTGGCGGGAGGCCGTCTCCTCCGCGATCACGTCGAGGCCGATGCCGCCGATCTGGGTGTGGGTGCCGGTGAAGTAGTCGTCCACGAGCTCGCGCGACAGGCCGAGGGCCTCGAAGACCTGGGCGCCGCAGTAGGAGGAGACCGTGGAGATGCCCATCTTGGACATGATCTTCTGCACGCCCTTGCCCAGGGCCTTGATCAGGTTGTGCACCGCGTGCTCGGTGGTGATCCCGGTGAGGTCGCCCGAGCGGACCAGCTCCTCCGCGGACTCCATCGCCAGGTAGGGGTTCACCGCGGACGCGCCGTAGCCGATGAGCAGCGCCACGTGGTGGACCTCGCGCACGTCACCCGCCTCCACGACCAGCGCCACCTTGGTGCGGGTCGCGGAGCGCAGGAGGTGGTGGTGCACGGCCGAGGTGAGCAGCAGCGACGGGATCGGGGCCCACGCGCCGTTGGAGTCGCGGTCGGAGACGATCACGTACTCGACGCCGCGGGCCACCGCCGCGGAGACCTTCTCGCAGATCTCCGCGATCCGGGCGCGCAGGGACTCCGCGCCGCCGTCGGGGCGGTACAGGCCCCGCACCTTGAGGGCCGCGGGCATCCCGTCCTCGCCCTCGAGGTGCAGGAACTGGTCGAGCTGGTCGTTGTCGATGACCGGGAAGTCCACCGCGACCTGGCGGGTGCGGACCCGCTCGGTGGTCAGCAGGTTGCCGGAGGGGCCCACGGAGCCGCGCAGGCTCGTGACGAGCTCCTCGCGGATGGCGTCCAGCGGGGGGTTGGTGACCTGGGCGAAGGACTGCACGAAGTAGTCGAACAGGGTGCGGGACTTCTCGGAGAGCACGGCGATCGGGGTGTCGGTGCCCATCGCGTAGATGGGCTCGGCGCCCTTGGCCGCCATGGGCCCGACGATCATCTTCAGCTCCTCCTGCGTGTACCCGAAGGTCTTCTGGCGCAGGGTGATGGAGGAGCGCGGGTGGATCATGTGCTCGCGCTCGGGGAGGTCCGTGATGTCGACGATGTTGCTGTCGGCCCACTCCTCCCACGGGGCGGCGGAGGCGATCTGGGCCTTGATCTCGGCGTCCTCGACGATCCGGCCCTGCGCGGTGTCCACGAGGAACATCGTGCCCGGGGACACGCGGCCCTTGCGCACGATCTTGCGGTCCCCGACGTCGACGACGCCGACCTCCGAGGCGAAGACGACCAGGCCGTCGTCCGTGACCCAGAACCGGCCGGGGCGCAGCCCGTTGCGGTCCAGCAGGGACCCGACCTGCACGCCGTCGGTGAAGGCCACCGCGGCGGGCCCGTCCCACGGCTCCATGAAGGAGGCGTGGTAGCGGTAGAACGCCTTGCGGGCGGGGTCCATGGTCTCGTGGTTCTCCCAGGCCTCCGGGATCATCATCATCATGGCCTGGGTGACCGGGCGGCCGGAGAGCACGAGCAGCTCGGCGACCTCGTCCAGGGACTGCGAGTCGGAGGCGCCCTCCGAGCAGATCGGGAACAGCTCCTCGGGGTTGCGGCCCAGCAGCGGGGACTTCAGCTGCGACTGGCGGGCGCGCATCCAGTTCCGGTTGCCCTTGACGGTGTTGATCTCGCCGTTGTGCGCGAGCGTGCGCATGGGCTGGGCCAGCGGCCACGAGGGGAAGGTGTTGGTGGAGAACCGGGAGTGCACGATCGCGAGCTCGGTGGTGAACCGCTCGTCGGACAGGTCCGGGTAGAAGGGCTCGAGCTGCTGGGTGGTCAGCATGCCCTTGTAGACGATCGTGCGCGAGGACAGCGAGGGGAAGTAGACGCCGGACCGGTTCTGGGCGCGCTTGCGCAGCCGGAACGCCTTCTGGTCCAGGCGCCGCCGGGCGGCCTCGTCCTCGGGGGCCGGCGTGGTCTCGGCCACGAAGAGCTGCACGAAGTAGGGCATGACCTCCCGCGCGGACCGGCCCACCACGGACTCGGCGATCGGGACGGGCCGCCAGCCGAGGACCTGCAAATCCTCGGAGCGCGCGAGATCCTCGAGGGCGCCCTGGATCCGCTCCGCGTTCTCCCCGCCGTGCGGGAGGAACGCGGTGCCCACGGCGTAGCCGCCCAGGGGCGGCAGCTCGAAGTCCAGCACGGCGCGGAAGAACGCGTCCGGCAGCTGGGTCAGCAGCCCGGCGCCGTCACCGGTGCCCTCGTCGCCGCCCACGGCGCCGCGGTGCTCCAGGTTGCGCAGTGCCGTCAGCGCCGCGTCGACGATCTCGTGGCTCGGGGCGCCGTTGAGGGTCGCGACCACGGCGAGGCCGCACGCGTCCTTCTCCTCGTCCGGGTGGTAGAGGCCCTGCTCCTCGGGCGCGTTGGAGAACTGCTCGAACGGGGACTCCGGCTGCTCCTGCGCGGTCTCGGCGGGATCGGCCGGACGCGGGTCCGTGCCGCCCTGGGCGGAAGTGTCACCGGGGGTGCCGGCCGGGGTAGAGGTCATGACTGACGTCTCCTCACCATGGGATGCGGTCAACAGGAGCGGCCCCCGCGGCAGAGCTCCGGTCGGGAGGTGCCGCCGGATCGTGAGCTGCCGCCGACGTCCTCGAGCAGTGGTCGAAGAGGTGCCGGGCGGCGGAAGGGCCCCGTTCCAGGAATGTCCGACGATGGACGATCGTGGCGTGCACCGGAGCGGTGGACGTGGTTCACCCGTCCGCCCGTCAGGCGCTGGAAAAATCTAGCACTCAGATGTTACAGCTCTGAAAACTCTCCGGCCAGGAGCCCCGGTGCGGCCCCCGGTGCGGTATCAGGCGCGCGAGGGCTCCACCGCGGCGCCGCGGGCCCTGCGGCGGCGGAGCACCGCCGCCGCGAAGAGGGCCAGCCCGAGCAGCACGAGCCCCAGGGCGGTCCACACGTGCACGCGCAGGCCCAGCACCATGAGGGACGGGTCGATCCGCAGGAACAGCTCGATGAGCATCCGGCCCAGGCCGTAGTGGACCAGGTAGAGCGCGAAGAGGCGGCCGCCGTCCAGGCGGAACCGCCGGTCCAGGGCCAGCAGGAGCACCACGCCGAGCAGGTTCCACAGGGACTCGTAGAGGAACGTGGGGTGGAAGAGCGTGTCGGCCGGCAGCCCGGCCGGGAAGTTCGGGCTGCCGGGGTCGATCTCGAGGCCCCACGGCAGGGTGGTGGGCCGGCCGAAGAGCTCCTGGTTGAACCAGTTGCCCCAGCGCCCGATCGCCTGCGCGAGGAGCAGGCCGGGTGCCGCGGCGTCGGCGAAGACGGCCAGGGAGACGTTGTTGCGGCGGCACACCCACCACGCGGCCGCCGCGCCGAAGGCCACGGCCCCCATGATCCCGAGGCCTCCCTCCCAGATCCGCAGCGCGTCGACGGGGTCGGCGCCCGGGCCGAAGTAGCCGGCCGGGTCGGTGATGAGCACGTGGTAGGCGCGGGCGCCCACGATCCCGGCGGGAACGGCCCACATCACGATGTCCCACACGATCTCCGGGTCCAGCCCCCGGGCCGTCCAGCGGCGCGTGGTCAGCCACAGCGCCGCCGCGATGCCCGCGAGGATGCACAGCGCGTAGGCGTGCACGGTCAGCGGGCCGAGCGAGAAGCCGGACCAGTCCGGGGAGGGGATGCCCTGCCGGAGCGGGGCGCTCATCAGGGCGGGCACGGGGGGAACGGCGCTCAGCAGCATGCGGTGGGGCCTCGGCTCGTGGGGTCGTCGGGACGGGCGGCCCCGCCCGGAGGAGGGCGGGGCGCCACGTCACGCTATCAGGCGCGCCCGGCCAGTTCCCGGGCCAGCGCGCCCACGGCCTCGGGGCCGCCGTCGGCCAGCGCCTGCACGAGGGCGGTGCCCACGATGACGCCGTCCGCGTAGGCCCCGATCTCCTCGACGTGCTCCCGGCGGGAGACGCCCAGGCCCACGCACACGTGCTGGGCCCCGGCGGCGCGGGTGTCCGCCACGAGCTTCTCGGCGACGTCGGAGACGGCGTCCCGGGCGCCGGTGACGCCCATCACGGAGACCGCGTAGACGAAGCCGCTCGCGGCCTTGACCACCAGGTCGAGCCGCTCCCGCGAGGAGGAGGGCGCCACCAGGAAGATCCGGTCCAGGCCGTGGGCCTGGGACGCGGCGAACCACTCCCGGGCCTCGTCGGGGATCAGGTCGGGGGTGATCATCCCCGCTCCCCCGGCCTCGGCGAGGCGGCGGGCGAACGTGTCGACGCCCATCTGCAGGACGGGGTTCCAGTAGGTCATCACCACGGGCACCGCGTCGGTGCGCTCGGCCACGGCACGGACCACGCGGAACACGTCGGCCACCCGGAAGCCGTTGGCGAGGGCCGTGGTGGTCGCGTGCTGGATCACCGGCCCGTCCATGACGGGGTCCGAGTACGGGATGCCGATCTCGATGACGTCGGCGCCGTTGGTGCCCAGGGCCACGGCCGCCTCGATGGACTCGTCGACGGTCGGGAAGCCGGCGGGGAGGTAGCCGACGAGGGCCGGCCGGCCCTGGTCCCGGCACTCGGCGATGCGCGCGGCGAGCCTCGAGCCGGGGTCGGCGCTCAGGCCCGGCGGCAGGAGGCGGGAGGCGAGGTCCGCCCCGGGGGTCTCGTGTCGGGTGGTGCTCACAGTCGCTCGCCCTTCTCACCGAGCTCGGCCTCGGCGCTGTCGTCCGGTAGCATCCCGAACCATTCCGCGGCGGTCGCCACGTCCTTGTCGCCGCGCCCGGAGAGGGAGACCACGATGATCTTCTCCGCGGCCGCCTCCGGCCCGAGCTCCTCCACCCAGCGCCGGCCGATCTTCAGCGCGCCGGCCAGGGCGTGGGAGGTCTCGATGGCGGGGATGATGCCCTCGGTGCGGCACAGGAGCCGGAAGGACTCCATCGCCTCCACGTCGGTGATCGCCTCGTAGCGCGCCCGCCCGATGTCGTGCAGGTAGGAGTGCTCGGGGCCCACGGCCGGGTAGTCCAGGCCCGCGGAGATCGAGTGGGACTCGAGCGTCTGCCCGTCCTCGTCCTGCATGAGGTAGGTCCGGGCGCCGTGCAGCACCCCGGGGCGGCCCAGCGAGATCGTGGCGGCGTGGCGTCCGGACTCCACGCCGTCCCCGCCGGCCTCGAGGCCGTAGAGCTCCACCGAGGGGTCGTCCAGGAAGCCGTGGAAGATGCCGATCGCGTTGGACCCGCCGCCCACGCAGGCCGCGACGGCGTCCGGGAGGCGCCCGGCCTGGGCCAGGATCTGCTCGCGGGTCTCCTCGCCGATCTGCTCGTGGAAGTAGCGGACCATCGCGGGGAACGGGTACGGCCCCGCCGCGGTGCCCAGCAGGTAGTGGGTGTGCTCGACGGAGGCGACCCAGTCCCGCAGGGCCTCGTTGATCGCGTCCTTCAGCGTGCGGGAGCCGTTGGTCACGGGCACCACGGTGGCTCCCAGCAGCTCCATGCGCGCGACGTTGAGGGCCTGGCGCCGGGTGTCCTCCTCGCCCATGTAGACCACGCACTCCATGCCGAACAGGGCGGCGGCGGTGGCCGAGGCCACGCCGTGCTGGCCGGCGCCGGTCTCGGCGATCAGCCGGGTCTTGCCCATCCGGCGCGCCAGCAGGGCCTGGCCGAGCACGTTGTTGATCTTGTGCGAGCCGGTGTGGTTGAGGTCCTCCCGCTTGAGGAAGATCCGGCACCCGGCCTCGGCGGCGAAGCGCTGGGCCTCGGTGAGCAGGGAGGGCCGGTTCGAGTAGTCGCGGGAGAGCCGCTGGAACTCCGCGGTGAACTCCGGGTCGGCCTTCGCCTTCTCGAACACGTCCGTGAGCTCGTCGAGCGCGGCGATGAGGGACTCGGGCATCCACCGGCCCCCGAAGTCCCCGAAGTACGGTCCGGGGGCCTCGCGCAGGGAGGCGGCCTCCGCGGCGACGGCCTCCGCCTCGGCCTCGGGGACGTGCCGCCGGGCGCGCGCGGCGGCACCGGCCGCGCGGAAGGCCGCGATGGTGGACGCGGGCTCGGCGCTGCGCACGAGGGCCTCGCCGACCAGGACGGCCTTGGCACCGTGCGAGGCGTAGAGGGCGATCTGCTCCTCGCCCTCGACGCCGGACTCGGCCACGATCACCGCGTCCTGGGGCAGGAGGCCGGCGAGCCGGCCGAAGGTCTCGACGTCGGTGTCGAGGGTCTTGAGGTTGCGGACGTTGACGCCCACGATGCGGGCGCCCACGGCGACCGCCCGCTCGATCTCCTCGGGCGTGTGCGTCTCCACCAGGGCGTGCATGCCCAGCTCGTGGGTCAGCGCGAGGAAGCGGCGCAGCTCGTCGTCGGAGAGGGCGGCGACGATCAGCAGGACGAGGTCGGCCCCGTGGGCGCGCGCCTCCCAGATCTGGTACTCGTCGACCGTGAAGTCCTTGCGCAGCACGGGCACCCCCACGGCCGCGCGCACGGCGTCGAGGTCCGCCAGGGAGCCGTTGAAGCGTCGCTGCTCCGTCAGCACGGAGATCACCGAGGCCCCGCCGTGCTCGTAGGCCGCGGCCAGGCGCGCCGGGTCCTCGATCGGGGCCAG
Source organism: Kocuria sp. CCUG 69068 (assembly GCF_020833785.1). Lineage (NCBI taxonomy): Bacteria > Bacillati > Actinomycetota > Actinomycetes > Micrococcales > Micrococcaceae > Kocuria > Kocuria sp. CCUG 69068. Next base: position 799 of record NZ_PDDL01000006.1, on the reverse strand, counting down.
CGCGCCCTTGGAGGGGCTCGAGCGCTTGACCTCGGCGATGACCTGCACGGCGTCCGTGCTGGGTCCCCGGAGCGCCGACTCGGCGTCCAGGGCCGGCGGCCGCTGCGCGGCGGCCCGGCGGAGCTCGTCGAGGCCGACGCGCTCACGGCGCTCCGCGAGATCCGCCCGGACGCCCTCGATGATGGCGTCCAGGACCGTCCCGGTGCTCTGTTGCGACATGGTTTCCTGTCCTCTCGGCGGCGCTGGCCGCGCTGGTGCGTTCGTGGGCCGCGCCCGGACCGGGCGGGGACGGCGACCGGTCCCTTCCGGGGACCGGTCGGCCCGTGCGCGTGCCGCGCTCCCGGGGCCGGCCCGTGCCGGCCCCGGTCTCAGCCCTGGTGCTGGCGCGCCTCGTGCTTGCGCTGCTCGGAGCCGCTGCCGTGGCCCATCCTGCTCAGCACGGCGCCGGCGACGAGCCCGACGACGACCAGCACGATGCCCGCGATCAGCAGGGCGGTGCTGCCCACCGTGAAGCCCACCACGCCGACGATGACGCCCACCGACATGATGCCGACGGTCACCCACGCGGCCAGCGTGTTGCCGTGCCCCACGAAGCCGGTGTGGTCGAGGACGATCTCGTTTCCGTTTGCCATGTTGTTGCACTCCCGATTTCCCTGCCGGAGCCGGCCGGCTCCGCGCGCACGGCCCCGGCGGGGCGCGGCGGTTGCTGACAGTCTGTCCCGTCCCATTGTGCCACCCCTCGGCCCGCGCCCGCGCACGCCCCACGGGGCCCCGGGGCGCCCGCTGCCCCGCCGCGGCG
>NZ_PDDL01000059.1:0-22733 GCF_020833785.1 Kocuria sp. CCUG 69068 | reverse complement strand
CGGGACCGCCCGGCCGGACCGGTCGCCGAGGCCCTGCGCCACCAGCTGCGGACCAGCGCGAAGCTCGGCGGCGGGAAGGAGCGGGCGGCGGGCCTGCGGCTCGTGGCCACCGACACCGCCCTCGACGCCGGGACCGGCCCGGAGGTGCGCGGCGGCGTCCTCGCGCTGCTGCTGGCGGTGTCCGGGCGCCCGGTCGGCCCGGAGGAGCTCACCGGCCCCGGAGCGGCGGCACTCGTCTCCTGAGTGCTCGCCGTTCCGGACGGCCCCCGATGCAGTCTTGTGACGGCCCCGAACTGTGATCCTTGACACCTCGCCCCGGATGTCCCTACTCTCCTAACACGTGTCAGGAACCTGACACGTGTTAGTTCAGCAGAGTGAGGACACGCGGATGACTGCAGCGAGCAGCATGACCCGTCGCGCGCTACTGGGGGTCGGGGGCGTCGCACTGGCCGGGGCCACCGTCGGGGCGTGGCCGCGCCTGACCGCCTCCGACATCCCCGGTCGCGGGGATGACGTCCTGACGGTGGCGATCCAGGGCACGTCCCAGGACGCCGCGAAGCGCCAGCAGCTGGTGGACGAGTTCCGGGCCGAGCACCCGGACATCCCGGTGCGGATCCAGGCCGTCCAGAGCGCGGACTGGGGGGACTTCTTCTCCAAGATCCTCACCATGGTCGCGGCCGGCCAGGCGCCGGACCTGGTGTACGTGGCCACGGAGGGCACCCAGCTGTTCGCCGACCGGCTCGCGGTGCCCCTCGACAGCTTCGTCCAGCGGGACGCCGCCACGATGGGCGAGTACTTCCGCGACGTGCACCCCAGCCTCGTCGAGGCCTTCATGTACAAGGGGAACCTGTACCAGCTGCCGCTGGAGTTCAACGCGGCCAACATGTACCTCAACACGGCGGCGCTGCGCCGGGCCGGGGCGGAGCGGCCCGCCGACGACTGGACCAAGGACGACTTCACGGGGCTCATGCGCGCCATGCAGCGCTCCAACGAGGGCTCCTTCCGCCCCTACTACTGGACGAACCGCCTGTTCGGCGGTGTGGTCCCCTGGCTCTACGCCAACGGCACCAGCTTCCTCACCGAGGAGAAGGCGCCGGGCGGCGGATGGCTGTGGAACGGCTTCTACGGGGACCACCCGGCGGGTGCCGACCGCCGCGGCGGCTACCTGTGGACGGGCTCCAACGTCCGGGACGAGCGGGTCACGGAGACGTTCGACTACCTGCGGGAGCTCGTGCAGGAGGGCCTCGGCGTGCGCCCCGAGGAGGGCGGCGGCAACGCCCTGATCGGCCTGTTCGCCTCCAACCGTGTGGGCGCCACCCCGGCCGGCGGGTACTGGGCGCAGGGGCTGAACGAGGCCGGGATGGGGCCGGAGGCCTTCGACGTGCAGTTCTTCCCGCGCTGGCGCACGCAGCGGCACCAGTTCGGCGGCGCCGGCTACGCGCTGATGAAGACCTCGGAGCGCAAGGACCAGGCGTGGGAGTGGATCAAGTTCACGGCCCGCAAGGAGTCGATGCAGCTGGCCACCCCCCACCCGAACACCACGCCGAGCCGGCGCTCCATGGTCACCGCGGACTTCTACCGCGGGGCCGGCCCGGAGCACTGGCAGGTCTTCTACGACACGCTGGACCGCTTCCCCAGCACCGGTCCCATTCCCGCCCCGCCGCAGCAGGCCGCCGTCGAGTCCGCGCTCATGAAGAACGTGGCGGTCGCCATGGGCGGCGGCGCCGGCCAGATGACCTCGGCCCTCGACCGGCTCGACACCGAACTCGCTCTCATCCTCGGGGAGGACTCATGACCACCATCGCACCGGCACCGGACGTCGCCCGCACCACGGTCTCCGCACCGGTGCCGTCGCCGCGGCGGACCCGCTCCCGGGCCGAGAGGTGGATGACCGTCGTCTTCCTGGCTCCGACCGTCATCGGGATGGGCGTCTTCACGGTGCTGCCCATCCTGGCCTCCGTGGTGCTGGCCTTCTTCCAGTGGGACATCATCTCCGCGCCCGAGTTCGTGGGGCTGCGCAACTTCACCGAGCTCGTCACGGACCGGACCGTGCGGGTCTCCTTCCTGAACACGATCGTGTTCGTGGTGGTCGCGGTGGCTCTGCAGCTGTCCCTCGCGATGACCCTGGCGGTGCTGGTGCAGGGGAAGATGCCGGCCTGGTTGCGGCTGTTCTTCCGCTCCACGTTCTTCTTCCCGCTGATCCTCTCCGCGGCCAGCGTCTCGATCTTCATGCGCTACATGTTCAACGAGCAGTTCGGCGTCGTGAACTGGCTCCTCACCAATGTCGGCCTGCCCGCCGTGCCCTGGCTGACCACCACGACCGGGGCCTCGCTCGTGGTGGTGCTCGTCTACGTGTGGCAGAACTTCGGCTTCACGTTCCTGATCCTGCTCGGCGGGATCGCGTCCATCCCCAAGGAGCTCTACGAGGCGGCCGACCTCGACGGCGCCAAGGGCTGGTCCAAGTTCCGCAACGTGACCCTGCCCCTGGTCAGCCCGACCCTCCTGGTCGCGTCCGTGACGGCGATCATCACGGCGCTGCAGGTCTTCGACCAGCCCTACGTGCTCACCCGCGGCGGCCCCGGGGACTCGACCCGCTCCGCCGTGATGGTCGTCTACCAGACGGCGTTCCAGCAGCTGGAGTTCGGCAGGGCGTCCGCCATCGGACTCGTGCTGATGGTGCTGATCATGCTCGTCACCCTGGCGCAGTTCCGCCTCTCCCGGCGCTACGTCCACTACCAGTGAGCTCTCCCGACCGACGAAGGACCACCTCATGTCTGCACCCGCTCACACCCCGTCCCGGACGGCCGGCCCCGCGCCCCGCCGTCGCCGCCGCCGGGGACTGCCCAGCCCGGGACGCGTCGCCGGCTTCCTCTTCCTGCTGGTCGCCGCCGTCGCGGTCCTGGGACCCGTCATGTGGACCCTGTCGACGTCGCTGCGCAGCCCCAGCGAGGCCTTCGACCTCCCGCCGAAGTTCCTCCCGACCGACCCGGACACCACGGCCTACGCCGAGGTCGCCCGGCAGATCGACCTGGTGCGGCTCGTCCTCAACAGCGCACTGGTCACCGCCCTCATCGCCGCCGGGCAGATGCTGACGGCGGCCATGGCCGGGTACGTCTTCGCCCGCATGCGCTTCCGGGGCTCCGGGCTGATGTTCGGCGTGGTCCTGGCCACCATGATGGTCCCGGTCCAGGTGACGATCGTGCCCGTGTTCATGCTGGTCCGCGGCATGGGCCTGGCCGACACCCTCCTGGCGCTGATCATCCCGGCCATCCCCACCGCGTTCGGCACGTTCCTGATGCGCCAGTACTTCATGGGGCTGCCCAACGACTTCGCGGAGGCCGCCGCCCTGGACGGGGCGAGCCCCTGGCGGACCTTCTTCTCCATCTACGCGCCGCTGTCCCTGCCGGGCATGGCCATCGTGGGCATCCTGGCGTTCAACTACCACTGGAACGAGTTCTTCCGGCCACTCATCCTGACCATCTCGGAGCAGAACTTCACCCTCCCCCTGGGCCTCGTGTCCCTGCAGGGGAACCTGGGCACGGGCTCCATCTCCGTGGTCCTGGCCGGCGTCGTGATCTCCATGATCCCCGCACTCATCGTCTTCGTCTTCGGGCAGCGCTATCTGCGCGAGGGCCTCACCGCAGGAAGCAGCAAATGACCCTCTCTCCCAGCACCGCCTCCGCCGTCCTGCCCACCGGCCGGGCCTTCCCCCGCACCCACCCCCGGCCGGCCCGGGGCTGGCTCAACGACCCCAACGGGCTGTGCCGGGTCGACGGCACCTGGCACGTGTTCTTCCAGTACAACCCCGGCTCCGCGCGCCACGACGCCATCCAGTGGGGGCACCTGTCCTCACCGGACCTGGTGACGTGGCAGGAGGAGCCGGTGGCCCTGCGCCCGCAGCAGCACGGCCCCGACGCGTTCGGCTGCTGGTCCGGGGTGCTCACCGTCGACGAGGGGCGCCCGGTGGCGGTCTACAGCGGTGTCGAGGCCGGCGACGACCGGTCCCGGGTGACGCTGGCCACCGGCTCGGAGGACCTGCGGTCCTGGCGGCAGGAGGGCGTCACGGCGGCGGAGATGCCCGCGGACCCTGACGTCGTCGCGGTGCGCGACCCGTTCCTCTTCCGCTGGGCGGGGCGGCGGTACGCCCTCCAGGGCGCGGGGCTGGCCGACGGCCGGGCGGCGATCCTGCTCTACGACGCCGCCGACCTGGAGCACTGGACCTACCTGGGCGTGTGGCTGACCTCGGACCACCCCGTGCTCAGCGCGGACCTCGACGCCTCGATCTGGGAGTGCCCCCAGCTCTTCGAGGTGGTCGAGGGCGAGGTGTCCCGCTGGGTGCTGATCGTCTCCCGGTGGATGCGCCAGGAGGACGGGTCCGGCCGGCTCCAGGACGTGCGCTACGTCGTCGGGCGCATGGACGAGGACCCCGACGACGACGACGGGGGCCGGGCCCGGGGAGCCGCCCCCCGCTTCACCCCCGAGGCCTGTGGCGCCGTGGACACGGGGCCGGCCTTCTACGCGCCCCAGGTGCTGGCGCTGGAGGACCGCACCCTGCTGTGGGGCTGGTCGTGGGAGACGCGCCCGGAGGAGGTCAGCGACGAGGAGGGGTGGGCTGGTCTGCTCACCTGGCCGCGCGAGCTCCGCCTGGACGGCGACGTCCTCGTCCCGGCACCCGCCGCAGAGTGCGCGGGGCACCGGCGCGAGCCCCTCGAGCCGGCGTCCGCGGACGGGACGGTCGAGCTGCCGGACGCCGCCGAGCTCCGCGCCACGGGCCCGGACGCCGCCGTGCGCCTGCTGCTGCGCGGTCCCGCCGGCGAGCGCGAGGTCTGGTCGGGGCGCGCGGCGACGGTCGTGGTCGACGGCTCCCTGGTGGAGGTCTACGCGCAGGACGGGCCCTCCCACACCCTCCGGGCCTATCCGCAGGACGGCGAGACCTGGTGCGCGGCGGTCGAGCCGGGCGCGGTCACCGGGTGGGCGCTGGGCCCGTCGACGCCCTGACGATCAGCGGGCAGTCGATGCGCTCCACCGCGGGCGGGACCTCGACGCCGTGGAGCTGCTCCAGGAGCAGCTCCACGGCGCGCGCCCCGATCCGCAGGTGCGGCAGGGCTACGGTCGTCAGCGCGGGGACGAGCTGGTCGGCCACGCTCTGCTGGTCGTCGACCCCCACGAGGGAGAGGTCCTCCGGGACCCGCAGGCCGGACGCCGCCGCGCAGAGCAGCACGCCCGTGGCGGTGCGGTCGTTGGACGCGAGGACCGCCGTCGGCGGCTCGGGCAGGGCGAGCAGCCGCTGCGCCGCCCGGTAGCCGTCCTGGATCTCCCAGCCGGTCGGCTCGACCGTGAGCCGCAGGCCCTCGCGGCCGAACTCCGCGCAGGCCGCCTCGAAGCCCTGCCGGCGCAGCGGCGTGGCCGGCGAGTCGGACGTGCCGGTCAGCAGGGCGATCCGGCGGTGCCCCAGGCCGAGCACGTGCTCGGTGGCACGGCGCATCCCGGTCACCTCGTCCGGGATCACCGCGGCGAGCCGTTCCTGCGGGTCGTAGCAGTTGGCGAGCACCGCGGGGCGGTGCAGCAGCGCCACGGGCGGGTCCAGCTCCACGAGGCCGCCCGTGGCGTAGACCAGCCCGTCGACGTGCCGGTGGATCAGGGCCTCGGCGAGCTCGAGGTCGCGCCCCGGCACCCCTTCCGTGTCGGCCACGGTGAGCACGTAGCCCGCCGGGCGGGCGACGGAACCGGCGCCGCTGATGATCCGGCCGGCGAAGGGACTGGTCACGATCTCGTCGGTGATCACGCCGATGGTGTTGGTGCGCTGGCTCTGCAGGGCGACCGCCACCGCGTTCGGCACGTAGCCCAGCCGCTGCACGGCCTCCCGGATCCGCTGCTGGGCGGTGGGCGAGACGTTGCCGTCGGCGTTGTTGTTGAGGACCATCGAGACCGCGCTCCGGGAGACCCCGGCCTCGCGCGCGACATCGGCGGCAGTGGGGTTGCGGGCCATGTTCCTCCGGCGGTAGCACCGGTCTCGAACCGGGTCGGTGTGCGGCCCCCAGTCTATCGGGGACGTCCCGCCCAGGGCCGGGGGCTCAGCGGACGAGGGTGAAGAGGATGCCGCTGATGGCCACGAGCCCGGCGACGGTCACGAACACGTTGGAGAGCTGCCCCCGGTAGGGCGCCAGCGCCGGGATCCGGCGCACGGCGTACATCGGCATCAGGTACAGGATCACGGCGATGACGGGCCCGGCCAGGGACTCGATGAGGGACAGGATGCTCGGATTGAGCACCGCGGCCGCCCACGTGGTGAGGAAGATGAAGACCGCGATCCCCCGGCGCAGCGTCCGGTCCTGCGGCTGCCGGATCCGGGCGGGGAGCATGCTGCGCACGATCCCCGCCGCGCCCTCGCTGGCGCCCAGGTAGTGGCCGAAGAACGAGGAGACGATCGCCACGACCGCCACGGCGGGGCCGAGGTAGCCGATCCAGGGGTTGTCCTGCACGTTGGCCAGGTGGGAGAGCACCGGGAGGTTGGCCTCGCGGGCCTCCTGCAGCCCGGTGGTGCCCAGGGACAGGACGCAGGACCAGACGAAGCCCATGGTGAACAGCACCAGCAGGACCGTGGTGCGGCGCAGCACGCGGGACGCCGCCGCGGGCGCGTCCGTCCCGTGCTCGCGCTGCATCGCCAGGGAGAACTGGGAGATCGCGGGGGAGTGGTTGAACGCGAACACCAGCACCGGGATGATCAGCCACACCGACAGCGTGAGCTCGCCGGCGGACGGCACCACGGCGAGGTCGCCCACCTGCCAGGTGGGGACGAGGTAGATCGTCACCCCCAGCAGGGCGAGGATCAGCGGGTAGACCAGCCACCGGGTCACCGCGAGCATGAGGCGCTGACCGGCGACCATGACCAGCATCATCAGGGCGATCAGCACCCCGGAGAGCAGCACGCGGGGCACCTGCGGCAGGCCCAGCTGGTTGACCAGCAGGCTCTCGACCGTGTTGGTGATGCCCACCCCGTAGATCAGGACGATGGGGTAGATCGCGAGGAAGTACAGGACGGTGATCACCCGCCCGGCGCCCTCCCCGAAGTAGTCGCGGGCCACGACCGTGATGTCCTCGCCCTTCCGCGGCGAGGCGCAGACGAAGCGTGCGAGGGCCCGGTGGGACAGGTAGGTCATCGGCCCGATGAGGACCGTCACCACGAGCAGCGGCCACAGGCCGCCGGCCCCCGCGTTGATCGGGAGGAAGAGGATGCCCGCGCCGATGGCGGTGCCGAACAGGCCGAGCATCCAGCCGGTGTCGACCGCGGAGGGCCGGCTCCGGGCACCGGGTGCCGTGGCCGAGCGGTCCGGGGCGGGGTTCGTGGTCGTCGGCGTGGTCGTGGGGGAGGGAACAAATTCTGCGTCGGCGGAGATCGTCCGCGGGGCAGGGGAGCGCGACATGGTGGTCCTCGCTGGGTGCACATGGGGTGGACCTCAGGGACGATACCAGCCGGACCGCGTCCCTCCGGGCCTCGGGCGGCGTCACTCCCGGGCAGCGGCACCCGCGCCCCGGAACCGCCGCCGGGACGACGACGGAGCGTCGGCCCGGCACGACCGGCGTGCCGGGCCGACGCTCCGTCGGTGGGTCAGGACCGGCACCTCGGTGCCGGCGGGTCAGTGCTGTCGCAGGGGGCGTCCCACGATCCCGGTGGACACCGCGAAGTACGCGGCCGCCGCGAACAGCAGCGTGGCCCACCCGTAGGCCTGGGACCCCAGGGCCAGGACGGCGCCGTTGGCGACGAACAGCATGACGGCCGCGACCGTCAGCCACTGCGCCACCTGATTTCCGCGAACCTCTCGAACCCCTGCCACTGTCATCCCCTTCGTCGATCGCCTCCCGCCTGCGACCGCAGCCGGGATGAGGCCAAGTTAGGTGCCTTTCGGGACATATGTCAGTCGACTTAAGTCCAGACCTCGTGGGAGCCGCGCCAACATCGGGCCTGGTCAGGGGCAACAGGCGAACATGACGAAAGATGGCGCGGCCTGCGTCCAGGAACAGGGGCCGGCACGGGAAGGGGCGGGGACGTGGTATCCACGTCCCCGCCCCGGTCCTTCCGGTGTGCTGCCGTCTACGGCGCCGCGGGCACCGCACCGGCGTCGGCGCCCGGCACGGCCTGCTCGGCGGCCGCGCCGGCGCCCGGCTGGACGGTGTCGGTCTGCCCGCTCTCCGACTCCTGGCCGCTCGTGTCCGGGAGGGTGCCGCCGGTCGTGGTGTCGTCCTCGGTCACCGCTCCGTCCGTGGGGGCGACCTCGCCCGGAACGACTCCACCCGGGGCCACGGTGACCTCCGCGTCGGGGACGGTCCCCTCGGCAGGGGCCACCTCGCCGGTGCCGGCGGCCGGGTCCTCGACCGGGGCGGGGGCAACGTCGCTGCGCACGGAGACCGACTCGCTGCCGGTCACGGTGCGCTGGATCGTGCCCGTGCCCCCGGAGAGCTCGGTGCCGGTGAGCGCCTGGATGCCGAAGATCGCCGCGACCGCGAGGCCGAGGACGGCGCCGGTGGAGACCAGGACGGGCTTCAGGCGCGGGCGCAGGGCGGTCCAGCGGCTGCCGGCGGCCACGGCGGTGCTGCCGTCCGACTCGGAGGAGTCCAGGCCGGGGCGGGCGAGCACGCGCTGGGCCACGGTGGTCTTCACCTTCTTCAGGCCGCGGCGGCTCTTCTCGAGCGAGGTCGAGTAGATGACGATGGCGATGCCGGAGACGATGCTGGTCAGTGCGGCGCCGAGGACGGTGCCGGCGACGCTGAGGTGGCCGCCGATCACGGACATGGTCGCGGCGGTGGCGGCGCCGGCGAGCAGGCCCGGGATGTTCAGGGCCGGGCTCTTCTTCTCGGACTGCTCCTCGGCCGGTGCCTGCGGATGGTCCTCGGCCGCGGGGGCCTCGGTGCGTGGTTTTTCCAGAGTCATGCTGTCCTGCTTCGGTTGCGGGGAAGGGGGTGCTGATCCCCGCGACGATGCTCGGGCCAGCCTTCCCCATTATCCGGACTGACCTGGGAAAGCACAGGCCGAGTGGGAACTCTCACACCTTGCGGTCCCCTGTGGGCGCAACGTGGCGTCAAAGGCCCAGGTCACCGTCCGGTCCGCTCCGGGCGCCCGGACCGCCGGGCGCCGGGGGCGGCCCGGCCGCCGTGGCCGGCGCGGCGGGCGGGCCCAGGTGCCGCCGCCCGTACGCCTTGCCGGCCTGGACGACGGCGACCAGCAGCACCAGCAGCAGCGCCGCGGCGGCGACCGGGACCGCGTCGACGGGCAGGGTGTAGGCCATGACCGCTCGGGCGCCGGTCCCGATCAGGAAGGCGGCTCCCCAGCCCGCGGTCATCGCCCGGAAGATCCGGCGGAACACCGGGTCCTGCTCCCAGCCGTGCCTCCAGCGGGTGGCGGCCTCGGCGGGCATCAGAGCCACGGTGGCGTCGAAGAGCGCGGACCGGCCGCCGGCGAGACTCGTCAGCAGCCACGCGCCCAGCAGTGCGGTGAGCCAGCCGCCCAGGGCCATCAGCAGCCGGGCGTCGGCCGTGATCAGCCCCACGGCGGTGTTGAGGGCCAGCACGGACAGGGTGAAGGCCCCGAGCCGGTCCAGCCGGCGGGTGCGGGCCGCGGCGCCCAGCACGCGCAGCAGCGGGGCGAGCCCGCCGAGCACCAGCGCCACCCAGGGCTCCGCCCCGGCCAGTCGCAGTCCGTAGTACAGGGCGAAGGGCAGGACCAGGCCTGCGCCCAGCAGTCCCACCAGCGGGTGACGCCGGCAGCTCACCGGCGTTCCGCCCGGGACCGCACCGCCGCTCGGGACCGCACCGCCGTCCGGGGCCGGCGACGGCGCAGGGTTCCGGTCCGGTGGTGTCCCGGCAGGGGGAACGGTCGGCCGCGGGATGGGGTCCGGGACGCTCACAGCGCTCTCCTCAGGGTCTCTTCCGGGTCGCGAGCCCGATCACGGAGACGAGCTCGCGGGTGTAGGTGCCCAGGTCGAAGTCCGGGTCGGTGACCAGCCGCCCGGAGGCGGTGTCGATCGCCCCGCGGACGAGGATCGCCAGGGCATGGGCGTCGAAGTCCCGGAAGGCCCCGGTCTCCTGCCCGTCGCGCAGCAGGCGCTCCAGGTGGGCCAGCACCGGGTCGGCCCCGGACGGGGTGAACCGGGGGGCGCCGTCCGGGGCGCGCAGGTTCATCACGATCTCGGTGACCGCCCGGAGGTCCGCCGGATGCCGGCCCAGGAAGGCGAGGTTCGCCTCCACGTAGGCGGTCAGCACCGCCGAGGGGTCGGTCTCGGCGTCGGTGCGGGCCGCGATGGCGGCCCCGGCGCGGCGGTAGACGTCGATCACCACCTGGGCCAGCAGCTCGTCCTTGGACGTGAAGTAGTAGGAGACCACGCCCTTGCTCACGCCGGCGCGGCGGGCGATCTCGGCCAGGGAGGCCCGCCCGTACCCGGACTCGGAGATGGCCTCGATCGCACACGCCAGGATCTGGGCCCGGCGGGCCGTCTCCGTGAAGGTCGGGGAGTCACCCGAGGCCTCGTTTGACCGCATGGTCAAAATATAGGCCGCGCGGTCAACCCGGGAAAGGGGAGGGCCGAGTGTGACGCCCCGCGGTCGGGACAGGACTCGTCACACCGTCTGAGAGGTCGGAGAGGGAAGAGGGCGTGTCCCGAGCAGGGTGAACGCAGTGGGCCGCCGTGCCCGCGCGAGGGCGAGGGGCGTCTCGCCCGCGAAGCGCCGCACCTCCCGGGTGAGGTGGCTCTGGTCCGAGAGGCCGTGCCGAGCGGCGAGCGCCCCGAGACTCCGGCTCCCCAGCTCCGCGTGCAGGCGCTCGAACCGGATGATCTGTGCTGCGACCTTGGGCGGGACCCCGGTCACCTCGTCGAAGCGCGCGCGCACGTGCCGCACGCTCCAGCCCGAGCGCCGTGCCAGATCCGCGATCCGCGCCTGTCCGCCCGTCTGCTGGAGCTCCGACCACGTCCACTCCACCAGGGCATCGGCCGGTGCCCCGGACCCGGCGAGCCGCACCAGTTCGTCGACCACGATCGCGAAACGCTGGGACCAGCCCGGTGCCTCGGCGAGCCGGTCGGGCAGGTCGTGGCCCCATCGCGGCACCAGGTCCGCCAGTGGCAGGACGTGCCCGGCGGTCTCCCGGCCCGGCACGCCCAGCAGCCGGCAGGCGCCCGGTGGGGTCAGATAGACCTGCACGGAGGCGTGCCGGTCGAAGAAGACCGTGCGCACCGGACCGGGCATCAGCCCGGCGAGGAAAGCACCGTGAACCGTCTCCGCTGCCGCCGGAAGCGCCCGGACGTGCAGCGGTGAGGTGAAGGAGATCTCCAGCACCAGGAAGCTGCCGACCGGCTGCACCCGGGACCGTCCTCCCGGCGGAGCGAGTTCGTCGAAGCCCACGATCCCCGCCACCAGCCCCCGCAGCGGAGGCGGAACGGCCTGCCGGAGGACCGTCGGCGCGGACCCGCTCACGTCTGCCCTCTGTGCCGTGCCGCTTTCTTCAAGACCCCCTCGGCCCCGGAGTCCTACCGTCGGAGGAGGACGAGGAGAGGACCCCACGATGGGCGCGCTGGTCATGATCGAGTTTCTGACGGTCGACGGAGTCATGCAAGGGCTGGGGTCACCCGGGGAGGACCCGGAGGGCGGGTTCGTGCACGGCGGCTGGGGTGCCCCCTATGCCGGGAGCGTCCATCAGGTCACCGCATCCGCGGGGTTCGCGAGGACCTCGAGCTACCTCTTCGGGCGCCGGACCTACGAGAAGATGGCCGCGTTCTGGCCCCACCAGCCGGCCGACAACCCCGTGGCCGCGCATCTGAACGCCACCCCCAAGTACGTGGCCTCCCGGACCCTGACCGAGGCCGCGTGGCCGGGGACACGGATCCTCTCGACGGACGCCGTCGACGCGGTGCGCGGGCTGAGGGCGGGCGAGGACGGGGACATCGCCGTGCTGGGCAGCGGCGTGCTCTGCCGGGAGCTGCTCGCGGAGGACCTGGTCGACGAGATCCGGCTGTTCGTCCACCCCTTGCTGCTCGGATCCGGCAAGCGGCTGTTCGGCGAGCTGCCGGTCCCACGCCGGCTCGCGCTGAGATCGGTCGCCAGGACGGACCTCGGGACCGTCGCGCTCGTCTACGGCACACGGGCGTGAGCGGCCCGTCATGATGGGGACCTGAGGCCGATCGACCTCACCTGTCCATGGGAAAGAGCTCACACAGGAGGAACTCATGATCACGAACGTCGCGGCGGCGGTGCTGTACGTCGGCGACCAGGACGAGGCCCTGGCGTTCTACCGGGACACCCTGGGATTCGACGTCGTCACGGACGCCGACATGGGCGGGGGCGCTCGCTGGATCGAGGTCAGGCCCCCCGGCGCGCAGACGTCCATCGTCCTGTCGGCGGCCTCGGCCTCCGGCAAGGATCCCGGCGAGGGCGCCCACCTGACCTTCACCGCCGACGACGTCGCGGCGACCGTGGCGGAGCTGCGCTCCAGGGGTGCCACGGTGTCCGATCCGGTCAGCGAGCCGTGGGGGACCTACGCCACCGTCGAGGCGCCGGACGGACACCGGCTGCAGTTCCACGAGCGTCCGGGCCGCTGACGACCGCCGTGCACTCCCTCCCGGTCGGCCGGGGATCATCCGGCGAGGGCGAGAGCGAGGACGCCGACCCCGAGGGCGAGATCGAGGGCACCGCACCACTCGGCCAGCGACCGCGAGACCACCTCGTGGCGGTGCCAGTGCACCAGGTCCCACGCGGCGTGGCCGATCAGGCCGGCAGCGACCAGCACGCGCCCGGCCTCCGGGGAGAGCCAGAGCGCACCGAGTCCGAGCGCCATGAACCCGACGGCGGCAAACGGCTGCCAGCGATAGGCCCCGGGCCGCGAGAAGGTGCCCCGGACCGCGCCGACGACGACGGCGCCCAGCACGACCGCGGTCATGGCGGCCAGTTCGACGACCGGCCCCGCCCCGGCGAGCCGGGCCGTGACCACGAGGACGACCAGGACGGCGAGCACCGGCCAGGACCAGCGGGGACGGACGAGCACGGCGATCACCACGTACCCCGTCGTCGCCAGCACCAGCACCAGGAGCACGGCTGTGACGCTGCGCGGGTCGTCGGTGGCGAGGTTGAACGCGGCGAACGCCAGGCCGAGGACCGCGGGCCACCGCCGTGCGATCGCCCGGACGGGTCGGGGCACCGACGATGTCGGCGCCGGAGCGGGGAGGGTTGCGGACGGAGACCGGTGGTTCATGCCACGAGGGTAGGAGCGGCCGGACGTCACTCTTCGGACCCGTCCTCCGCTGCGTCCGGAATCCTGGGATACTCGTCCCACACCGGGTGACAGGGGAACCTGATGGCTGATCGTGCCACGGCGGTGATCGCCTACGACGGGGCGGAGCTGCTCGACATCGCCTGCATCACCACGCCCCTGGCCCTGGCCAACATGATCGGCCGGCCTCGCGACCCCTACCGGGTGCAGGTGCTGAGCCTGCGCGGGGTCCCGATCCGCTGCGAGACCGGTCTGACCCTGCAGGCGGACGGCGCCCTCGAGCACGTGCTCGGACCGGTCGACACGATGATCGTGACCGGCGGCCTCGGCCACCACCGCGCCGCCGACGCCGAGCCCCTCCTGCGGCACGTGCGGCGCCTCGCGGCCACGAGCCGGCGGGTGGCCTCCGTGTGCACCGGCGCCAGCGTCCTGGCCGCCGCCGGGCTGCTCGACGGACGGCGCGCCACCACGCACTGGCGCTTCGCCGCCGACCTCGCCCGCCGCTATCCGCAGGTCGAGGTCGACCCGGACCCGATCTACATCCGCGACGGGCGGATCGCCACCGCCGCCGGGGTCACCAGCGCGCTGGACCTGACCCTGTCCTTCATCGAGGACGACCACGGCGTGCCGCTGGCCCGCCAGGTGGCCCGCAACCTCGTGACCTACCTGCAGCGGCCGGGCAACCAGGCCCAGATGAGCCTGTTCACCGGCGTCTCCGGAGGAGGCAACGACGTGGTGCAGCAGGCGATCGGGTTCATCACCACCCACCTGGACGCGGACCTGTCCACCGCGGCCGTCGCCGACCACGTCGGGGTCAGCCCCCGCCACCTCACCCGCCTCTTCGACGCGCACCTGGGCCTGCCGCCGGCCCGGTTCGTGCGGGAGGCCAGGACCGACGCCGCCGCCCGGCTGCTGGAGTCCAGCTCGTTGCCGGCGGCCGCGATCGCCCAGCGGTGCGGGTTCGGCTCCGCCGAGGCCCTGCGGCAGAGCTTCGTAGGCCGGTACGCGATCTCACCCACCGACTACCGGGCCCGCTTCAGCCGCCCGCCCCGGGCCGCGCCCGCGTCCTGACCGCGTGCCCGGTGCGGACCACGCTCAGGCGCCGCTCACCGCAGCGGCAGCCGCATGAGCACGCGCGGGAAGCCGTTGAGGACCGAGGTGGTGTCGGCGGCCTGGGTGAAGCCGGCGCGCTCGAACATGGCTCGGGTGCCGACATAGGCCATCGTGGTGTCGACCTTCCGGTCCCCGTTGTCCACCGGGTAGCCCTCGACGGCCGGCGCGCCGTGGCCGCGGGCGTGCTCCACGGCGCCCTCGAGCAGGGCCTGGGCCACACCCCGGCCCCGCTGGCCGCCGCGCACCCGGAAGCACCACACGGCCCAGACCGGGAGGTCGTCGACGTGCGGGATGCGCCTGCTGTGGGCGAAGGAGTGCAGCTCGGCCCGCGGGGCCACGCCGCACCAGCCGACCACCGTCCCGCCGTCGTAGGCGAGGACGCCCGGCGGGATCGGCCGGGCGCACAGCTCCTGGACCCTCTGCGCACGTTCCCGGCCGGTCAGCGCGCGGTTCTCCTTGGAGGGGAGCCGGTAGGTGAGGCACCAGCAGACCGCCGAGTCGGGGTTGCGGGGGCCCAGGACGGTGGCGACGTCGTCGAACCTCTCGCTGGTCGCCGGTCGGATCGTGAACGCGGTGGAAGTCATGGTCGTTCCTCGCTGCTGGGCGGAGTGGCGCCGGCCGTGCTCTTCACCGAGGGAGAACCCGCCGTCCGGACCACCCTATGGGCGGACCACCCTCCGGCGGGTGCGGACGGCGGCGGGACCCGGTGCGCCGGGGCAGCCGGAGTCGTAGCGTGGTGGGTGCACCGGACTGCTCGAGGCAGAGGGGGACCCGTCATGAGGATCGTCGTCACCACGCCCACGGGGCACGTGGGCTCCCGGGTCGTGCGGCTGCTCGTGCAGGCCGGGCTGCGGCCCACCGTGCTCGTGCGCCGCGCGTCCCGCCTGGACCCCGACCTGCGGGCCCGGTGCGCGGTGGTCGAGGGCGACCAGGGCGACCTCGCCGCCGTGTCCCGGGCCACCGCCGGGGCCGACGCCCTGTACTGGGTGAACCCGCCGACGGACGACGACGACCCCGTCGCCGGCTACGCCCGGATGGGCGAGGTCGCCGCCGCGGCGGTGGCCGGGAACGCCGTGCCGCGAGTGGTCTTCCAGAGCAGCGTCGGCGCCGAGGCCCGCCACGGGTTCGGGGAGATCGACGGTCTGGCCCGCACCGAGGAGCTGCTCGACGCCACGGGCGCGCACGTCACCCATCTGCGCTGCGGATACTTCTTCACCAACCTGCTGCTGGATCGCGAGTCGGTGCGGTCCGGGGTGCTGAGCACCACCCTGCCGGTCGACCACCGGATGCCCTGGGTGGACCCGCGGGGCATCGGGGACGTCGCCGCCGTCCGGCTGCTGGCCACCGACTGGACCGGCCGGCACACGCAGGGCGTGCACGGGCCCGAGGACCTCTCCTTCGCCGAGGCCGCCCGGATCGTGGGGGAGGCGCTCGGGCGCCCGCTGACCGCCGTCCAGGTCGCCGAGGCCGAGGTCGCCGGTGTCCTGCGCTCGGCCGGCCTCACCGGCGCGCAGGTCGAGGGGGTGCTGGGGATGTCCCGGGGGCAGCGGGGATTCACCCCGGAGAACCCGCGGGAGCCGCTCACCACGACGCCCACTGCACTGGGCGCCTGGGCCCACGCCGTCCTCCGGCCCGCGCTCGCGGCCTGAGCCGGCCCGCCGACCCCGGAGCGGTGCCCGCCGGGTCAGGACGAGGCGACCGGGCGGCGGTCCCAGGTCAGGACCACGTGGCCGCCCTCGAACGTGCTGACGTCCGTCAGGTCGAACCGGGCGGGCGAGAACTCCCCGGCGTCGAAGGCCGGCCGCCCGGCCCCGGCGAGCACCGGGTAGAGCTTGACGACCACCCGGTCGATCTCCGGGAGCACCGCCGCGGCCAGCGACGCACCGCCGACGAGACAGACGTCGAACGGCGAGTCCTCGGCCTTGAGCGAGCGCACGAGCCCGACCGGGTCCTCGCGCACGACCGTCACCTCCGGGGTGAGCTCCTGCTGCGTGGTCGACACGACGTACTGGCGCAGGTGCGCGTAGGGACTGACCACACCGATCGCCAGGGCCGGTTCGTAGGTGCGCCGGCCCATGACCACGGTGTCGAAGTGCCGGTGTGGCGCGTGGTCAATGCCGAGGTGGGTGCGGACGTGGGTCGGGAGGGTTTCGGGGAACTCCTCGCCCAGCCAGGCGCCGTAGGCGTCGGAGAGCGGGAAGAAGTCGGTCTCGTCGTGCGGGCCGGCGATCCGGCCGTCGATCGAGACGCCGATGAAGTAGGTCAGTCGTCGCATGCTCCCATTCTCGGCCGGTGCACCGGGCGACGTCACGGCAGTCCCGGACCACGACGGGTGCGGCGCGGCGCCGGGGCCCGGTTCACCGACCGCGCCGGACGCGGTCGAAGGTCTCCCGGGCGACCTCCCACGTGGTCTTGCCGACGTCGAAGTGGTCGGTGAGCATGTACACCCCGATCCAGCGCTGGTACGTCCAGGCGCGGTCGAGGAGCCCGGGGTCCCTCGGCCCGGTGTAGCGCTCGTGCACCGCGCGCACGAAGTCCTCGCCATACTCGTGCAGCTCCGCGAAGTCCACGGCCGGGTCACCGACACACATGTCGCTGAAGTCGATCACGCCGAGCCGGGCGTCGTCGTCGTCCCAGAGCAGGTGCCGGCTGTAGACGTCGTTGTGGACGACCACCTCGGGGAGGTCGGCGGCGAGGAGCGCGTCGACGTCGGCCAGGATCCGCGCCACCTCGTCCAGCTCTGCCGGGGTCAGCACGGCGGGCAGGTGCACGGCGGCCGCGCTGCGGACGTCGTCCTGGTCCTCGGCCAGGAAGGACGCCGGCACCTGCTCCAGCGGCGTGCCGGGGACGGGTGCGGTGTGCAGGGCCGAGAGGAAGCCGGCCAGCTGGTCCACGAGCGCGTCGCGCGCCGTCCCGTCCAGGGAGGCCAGCACCTCCGGCTGGAGCGTGCGGCCGGGCAGGAGCGGGTACCCGGCGAACGAGCCGTCCGGCGCCACGCGGTCGTAGCGCGGGATCCGCACCGGCAGCCGCGGGGCGAGGTGGTCCAGCACCGCGACCTCCCGGCCGAGCGCCTGCGCGTAGGGCGCCTCCTGCGGGAAGCGGAACACCTGGGCCTCGTCCAGGACGACGACGACGTGGTCCCAGCCCTCGGTGATCCGCCGCGCCCTCGACCACGTCAGCCCGGGGAAGGCCGCGGCGATGCGCTCCAGCTCGTCCATGCCGGTCCTCTGTCCTCCTCCGGATCCGTCCGGCGCGGGCTCCTTGCGTGCGGCGGTGCCGGTGCCGAGCGCGCGGGTCAGGTCCGGCCGCAGTGCTGGGCCGGCTGGTGGATCCCGGATCCTCGACCGTCGGCCGGTCCCGTCGGCCTCTCGTGCTCCGGTGCGCGGGGGTGTGCTCCCGACCGCGGTGCTCGACGGGCTCGGCCCGGGTGAGGGGTAGGTGCAGCACCATTTTCCCACCCCGCCCGCGAGCAGACCAGAGCGCACGGAGGGCGTTCGGGCCGCGCACTGCACACCGGGACATCAGAGGTCTTCATGAAGGGATGTTGCTCGGCCCCGCCCGCCGGACGGCGCCGACCGCATATGGTGCCTTGCACTAGGACAAACTTTCGATGTGGCAGGGAGTTGACGGCAATGGCGCCGAAGACTGTATTTCTGGCGTTCGCGGAGCAGGACGAGCTGTTCCGGAACCTTTTCACCGCGCAGTGGGACCGGGCCGGGGACCAGGCGCGGTTCGTGGAGCCGCCCGGGAACGGGGCGAGCCCGGACGAGTGGAAGCAGGACGTGCGGGACCGGATCCGCCGCAGCGACGGCGTGATCGCGCTGATCGGCGGCGGCACGCCGGACTCGGACGCGGCGCGGTGGCAGATCCGGTGCGCGGTGGCCGAGGACAAGCCGCTGCTGGGCCTGTGGGTGGAGCCCGAGGCGCGGATGAAGCCGGCCGAGATGGGCCCGGCGCGCTGCGAGACCTGGACGTGGGAGAACATCGGGAACTTCCTGGAGCGCCTGTAGCCCGGCCGCCTGCAGCTCGACCGCCCGGGGCACGTCCCGGGACCGGGACCGCCGACCACAGGAGGAGCCGTGCGCGGATCGGCCGTCGTCATCGGTGCGGGCATCGCCGGCCTGGCCACGGCCCGCGGCCTGCTCGGCGCGGGCTGGTCCGTCCGGGTGCTCGAGCGGTCTTCGGGCCTGCCGGGCACCGGCACGGCGCTGGGCATGTGGCCCGAGGCGATGCGGGCCCTGGACCGGCTGGGGGTGGGCGAGCAGGTCCGGGCCGCGTCCGTGGAGCAGCGGGGTGCGCGGCTCCTCCGGCCGGACGGCACCGAGATCGCCCATCTCGGCCCCGGGCGCACGGCCCGGCTGGTCCCCCGGCCGGCGCTCCTGGCGGCGCTGGCCCAGGGCCTGCCCCCGGACGTCATCGCGTGGAACGCCCCAGTGACGGATCGCGGTGCCCTGCCCGCGGCCGACGTCGTCGTCGCCGCGGACGGCGTGCACAGCCCCGTCCGCGCCGCGCTCTTCGGCGTCGCCCCGCGGCCGCTGGGGACGGTCGCCCTTCGGGGCACCGTCCCGGGGCCGGCGGACGGCGCCACGGAGACCTGGGGGCCGGCGCGGCTCTTCGGGATCACCCCGCACGACGCCGAGCGCACCAACTGGTTCGCGAGCGTCCGCGCCGACGTGCTCGCCGCCGCCGCGTCCGGGCGCGACGACGCCCAGGCCCTCCAACGCCTCTACGGCGACTGGCACCCGGACGTGCGGCGCGTCCTGGCCGCCCTCGGGAACACCCCGATCGACCGGCGCACGCTGCTCGACGTGCCCCCGCTGCCGTCCTATGTCCGGGGGCACACCGTGCTCCTCGGCGACGCCGCCCACGGCATGGCCCCCAATCTCGGCCGGGGCGCCTGCGAGGCCCTCCTCGACGCGACGGCGCTCGTCGAGGCGCTGAGCGCGGCCTCCGACGTGCCCGGCGCCCTGCACCGGTACGACGCCGTACGCCGCCGGCCTACCGTCCGCACGGTGCGTCTGGCCCGTCTGGCGAACCGCGTGGGCACGGCGCGGCACGGGCTGGCCGTGCGCAACGCCGTGGTCGCCGCGGCGGCCCGCCTGAGCTGACCGGGTCAGGCGCTGGTCCCGACCCCGTCCGTCACGGTGCGGAGGACGACGACGCGGCGTCGGCCTCGGCCACGCGCTTGAGCCGCTGCAGGCTCTCCCGCAGACCCTGGCGCATCGTGGTCATCCGGTCCCGGTCTCGGCCCAGGGTGCCGATGATGAACCAGCCGATGCGGCCGACCGGGCGGGCGATCTCGTAGGACTCCGTCACCCGGGTGCCGGTGCCCTCCGGCTCGAACCGGTAGCGCCACACGAGGGTGCCGGCGAAGCGCTCGGTGCGGGCGAAGGCGAACTCCCGGCCGGGCTCGGCGGCCATGACGATCGGCGTGTTGTGCCACGGGAACCGGGAGTCGGGCGGCACCCTGTTGCGGGCCCGGAAGCGTGCGCCGACGCGGGGTCCGCCGTCGTTGAGCCAGACGACCTCGTCGACCTCGGGACTGTACTCGGGGGTGCGGGTGACGTCGGCGACGAGGTCGTAGACCGTCCGCGGCGGCGCCTCGACGTGGATGGAGTCCTCGGCGCGACCCAGTGTCTGCATGGTGGTCCTCCGTGCGGTGTCCGAGTGACGGGGCCTGGGTACCCCGGGGGGAGCGGCGGGCCGGGTGCTCCCACGGTAGGACCCCGGTGCGCCGGGTCCGTCCGGGTGAGACCGGATCGTTGCTCGCCGCGGCTGCGTGTCGCCGGCGGAGTGCGGCCGGCGCGCGTCCCGCTGACCGGGCGCCGGCACCGGTCCATGAATTCGCACAAGCGGTGCTGTGTCCCGGCTCAGCCGCGGCACAGCACCCGTTCCTAGCGTGGAGGCCGACAACGACCCGTACCGATGGAGGATCCATGGACCGCAGCACCCCGCACGAGACGGCGCTCAGCTACGAGGGCCGCCGGCTGCCGCGCCCCGAGGAGGAGGTGGTGGACCAGGGGCTGGGCTTCGACATCGGCACCCTGATGAACCGGCGGAAGGTGCTGACGGTCTTCGGTCTCGGCGCCTCGGCCTTCGGACTCGCGGCCTGCGGGGCCGGAGCGGGCGGCAGCGGCGCGAGCGCGTCGTCGTCGGCCTCCACGTCTCCTTCGCCCTCGGCCACGGCCCTGGCGGTGGACGAGATCCCGGACGAGACCGCCGGGCCCTACCCTGGGGACGGCTCCAACGGTCCCGACGTGCTCGAGCAGAGCGGGCTCGTGCGCAGCGACCTGCGCTCCAGTTTCGGGGACGCCGGCGGGACCGCCGAGGGCGTGCCGATGACGCTGGAGCTGACCATCGCCGATCTCGCCGACGGCGGGGTGCCGTTCGCGGGAGTGGCCGTCTACGTCTGGCACTGCGACCGGGAGGGCCGCTACTCCATGTACAGCGAGGGCGTCACGGAGGAGAACTACCTGCGCGGGGTGCAGATCGCCGACGACGACGGGAAGGTGCGCTTCACCAGCATCTTCCCGGCCTGCTACACGGGCCGGTGGCCGCACATCCACTTCGAGGTCTACCCGGACCAGGCGTCCATCACCGACTCCACCACCGCGATCGCCACCTCGCAGGTCGCCCTGCCGAAGAACGCGTGCGACGCCGTCTACGCCACCACCGGCTACGAGTCCTCCGTCAGCAACCTGGCCCAGCTCACCCTGGCGAGCGACAACGTCTTCGGCGACGACAGCGGGGCCAGCCAGCTGGGTGCCGTCACCGGCAGTGTCGCGCAGGGGTACACCGTCACCCTGACCGCCGGGGTGGACACGACCACCACGCCCACCGGCGGAGGCATGGCGGGAGGGCCGGGCGGACCGCCCCCGTCTCGCTGAGCGATCCAGCGGTCGGTCTGCTTCTGGGGATCCCCTGGCAGACGGGATCAGGTCCCGGGAGACCGGTACTTGATCTGCTCGGCCCGGCGCAGGGCCTCCAGTGTGTCCTCGACGCTCATGAGCACCGTGGTCTCCCGGGAGCTCAGGGCGCCACCACCGCTGATGGCCAGGACGACCGCGGCCATGGACACGTTGTCGGGCGCCTCCCACAGGTTGTAGCCGTCGTGCTCGCCGAACGCGTACCAGAAGCCGTGCAGCTTGCCGCCGACGGATTCGATATAGTCCTGGGCGGCCTGGCGACGGTCCTCCGGGTGGGCGATCAACCGCGCCCAGGTCTCGGGTGTGTAGCTGAACTTGGACAGGTAGAGCGGCATCGTCTCGTCCCCTCGTGTGGTGGTGTCCGTCCGGCCGGTTCCGATCAGGCGTGTGCTGACCGTAGGCCCCCACACGGGCGCACTCCAGGGGATCACCCGGATCGTCGCCGGCCCGTGACTCATGTCCTCTCCGTGTCGGCGGCGGCGTCCGCTCAGTCCTGGGCGCCGTCCCGAGCGCGGTCCGTCCAGGGGCCGTCGCCGAGCTTCGCGTACGAGGCGGCGACGATCTGCTCGAGGACGTCCAGGTCCACCGCGCCGAGATCCTTGAGGTAGATGCAGCCCACTCCGGTGGTGTGCGGGCCCAGGCGCGCCAGGTTCTCCCGGTGGGCGTCGACGCCGTCGTACACGTAGACCGTCGTCGCCGCCTTCCGCGCGGCGAAGCCCGCCGCGGGGGCGTCGCCCTCGTGCCCGCTCGCGTACTTGTAGTGGTACTGGCCGAAGCCCACGATGGTGCCCCACATCTCCGCCGGCTGCCCGGTGACCCGGGTGAACAGGGGGAGGAGGCGCTCGGCGTCCGCCCGCCGCTTCGCCGGCGTGACCCCGGCGAGGTACTCCTCGACCGGCTGACCTGTCTTCTCCACGGTGGGCTCCTCGGGGTCGCTGGGACGTCGATCGTCTCAGGCCCCAGGGTCCTCGGCCGGTCCGACACGGCAGCGGGGACTCCGCTCGGATCATGGGTGACGACGACGCGGGCCGGTCACCGACGGCTCAGGCGCGGCGTCCGGTCCGTCCTGGACCAGCCTGATCCTGCGGGTCGTGGTCTTCATCTTCGTCTTGGGGTTCTTGAACCGTTCGGTGTTCTCCGGCGGCGACTTCCTGGCGCATGCGGCGTTCCTGGGGGATTTTTCATCTTGGAGCCGGCACCACTTCCGTGACCAGATCCTGTCGCCGGGATCAGCAGGGCTTGAAGAACTTCCCGCCGGGCGCGTAGCAACGAGGTCCCGTGTAGCCGGGAATGTCCGCGTAGTAGCCGGGAGGGGCCTGGTTGACGATGTTGGCGCCCGGGTTCGGGGCGGGCTTCGGCGCCGGCACAGGGGCGGGAGCCGGCGCGGGCCTCGGCGCGGGGGCGGGAACGGGGGCCGGATTCGGCGCGGGCGCCGGCGCGGG
>NZ_PDDL01000058.1:0-23036 GCF_020833785.1 Kocuria sp. CCUG 69068 | reverse complement strand
GGCGGCCCACGCCGCGCGGCGGGACCCGCTCGACGTCGTGCGCCTGGCGCTCGAGGCGACCCACCGGTGAGGGCGCGGGGGCACCCGGGGCTCGAGCGGCGGCGCGTCGTCGCCGGCACCCACGCGGTCGACGTGCGGGGGACCTTCGACCGCGCGCGGCCCCCGGTGGTCCTCGTGCACGGCATCGGCATGTCGGGCCGGTACTTCCTGCGGCTCGCTGACGCGCTCGCGGCCACGCACGACGTCTACGCCGTCGACCTGCCGGGCTGCGGGTCCTCGCCGCGCCCCGCCCGGCCCCTGTCGGTGCCCGAGCTCGGCCGCGTGGTTGCGGGGGCCGTCGAGGCGCTGGGGCTGCGGGCTCCCGTGGTCGTGGGGCACTCCATGGGCTGCCAGGTCGTCGTGGACGCCGTCAGGGACCACCCCGGGCTGTGCGCCGGCTACGTGCTGGTGGGACCGACCGTCGACCCCACCGCGCGCAGTCTGCTCGGCCAGGGACGGCGGCTGCTGCGGGACACCGCGCGCGAGCCCCTGCGCACCAACGCCGTGGTCGTCCGCGACTACCTCCGGATGGGCCCGCTCCGCTATCTGCGCACTGCCCGGCACATGCTCCGCGACCGGATCGAGGAGGACATCCGGGGCTGCACGCCCCCCGGGCTGGTGGTGCGCGGGTCCCGGGACCCCATCGCCCGGCGGGACTGGTCCCGCCGGCTGGCCCGGGCGGCCCCCGACGCCCGCTTCCTGGAGATCCCCGGGGCCCCGCACAACGTCCAGCACACCGACCCCCGGGAGCTCGCCGCCGCCTGCGCGCCCTTCCTCGCCGCCTGCCGTCCCGGGAGCCCGGTGTGATCCCGCGGCCGGGCGCGGCGGCCGCGAATCTCGCGGCCTGGGCCCGCGACTACGTCTACGCGGTCCGGTGGCAGGCCGCGGGCGTCCTCGGCCGGTGGGAGCCCGCCCACTACCGGGGCCGGGGAGAGCCGGGGCGGACGCCGGTCGTGCTGATCCCCGGGATCTACGAGTCGTGGACGTTCATGCTCCCGGTGGCCGGGCTGCTGCGGGAGCACGGCCACGACGTCCACGTGGTGGAGGACCTGAGGTTCAACACCGGGACCATCGAGGACATGGCGGCGCTGGTCGACGAGCACATCCGCCGGGAGGGGATCGAGCGCTGCGTGCTGGTGGCGCACAGCAAGGGCGGGCTGATCGGCAAGCACCTCCTGGCCCACCACAACAAGGGCACCGTGATCCGGGGGCTCGTGGCCGTCAACACCCCCTTCACGGGCTCCGAGCTCGCCCGGCTCCTGCCCCTCCCGACGATCCGGGTGTTCCTGCCCCACTCCCCGGAGCTCACCGCGCTGACCACCCGCCGGGAGGTCAACCAGCACATCGTCTCCGTCTACGGCCTGTTCGACCCCCACATCCCGGGCGGCAGCCACCTGGAAGGGGCGCGCAACGTCCAGCTCGGCACGCGCGGTCACTTCCTGCCGCTCAGCGACCCGCGCGTGCACGAGGCGATCCTCGAGGGGATCGGCACGCTCACCCGCTGACCCCGCCGGCGCCCGGTGGCCCCGGCGGCCGCCGACCCGACCGGACCGCCCCGGCCCGGCGTCGGAGGCGACTGCTACTCTTCGGCCACCGAGCGCGCCCCGGACGGCGCGCCGCCGGAGACAGGAACGACGGACGACGCCGGAGGGACGGTGGGACCGTGGGCGAACTGGGACTGACCCCCTTCCAGGGCTGGGAGGTGATGTCCTGGGCCCTGCTGGCCGCCGCCGCCGTGTGGACCGTGGCCCGGGGCGTCCGGTGGCTCGTGGGACGCTACGGGCAGAACACCCGCTGGGGCCGCAGGTCGCGCACCCGGCTCGGCCTGCGGCGGGCCCGTGACGGTCTGCTGGAGCGCCACGCCGCCGGAGAGCTCACCGAGGACGAGTACCGGGAGCGGCTGCGGCTGCTCGAGCAGGAGGGCCGCTCCGGCTCGTGAGCGCTGCGGCTGGTGGTCGCCCCGGCGGACGGGCGGGGCTGACGAACGGCAAGCAGGCTGACAGACTGGGGGCGTCCGTGTTCCGCCGCACCGGCGGGACGAGACCCGGCGACGACAAGGAGACTCCCATGTCCGACAAGCCCAACCCCATCGAGCTGCAGAAGCACCTCAGCGGCCTGGACTACCCGGTCGGCAAGGAAGCGATCGTGCGGAAGGCGCAGGACTCCGGTGCGGACGACTCCGTCCTCGACGCACTCCGGAACCTCCCCGACCGGCAGTACGAGAAGCCCACCCACGTGACCGAGGCGGTCTTCGGCGAGTAGGCCGTCCGACCCGCCACCGCGAACGGCCCCTGTGGCCGGCGCCCGGGCCTCGGGCTCACTCGCCCGGGCCGGTGCCCTCCCTGCGTCCGGAAGGGCGGTCGTGGCCGCGGACGTCCTCCAGCGCCGAGCCGTCGCCGTGCGCGTCGGCGGTGATGACGCTGAGCTTGCCGTTGGTCTCGAGCACGACCGCCTCGACCCGGGAGAGGTCCCCGGTGCCCTGCATGCGCACCGCCTGACGGATCTCCGACTCCGTGAGCCGGTTGCGGCGCAGCGCCTCGCCCCGGATCCGGCCGTCGGCCAGCAGCAGGACGGGGTCCGAGGTGAAGAAGCGCCGGGCCCTCGGACGGCGCGCCGAGACGAGGGCCACGAGCAGCTGGAGAGCCGCGAGCAGGGCCAGGGCGGTGGCGCCCTCGGCCCAGGAGACGTCCGTGCTGAGGAAGATGGTGGCGAGGGTCGAGCCGAGGGCGACCGTGACCACGAAGTCGAAGACGTTGAGCTGGGCGAGGGTGCGCTTGCCGGACAGGCGCAGGATCGCCACCAGCGTGGTGTAGGAGGCGGCTCCGACGAGCAGGATCCGGAGGATGTCGGCCCAGGAGTCAAACCACACGGCGGGCCTCCCGGTCCGTGATGAGGGGCCTGGGACAGGGGTGCTGCGGGCTCATGCGGGGGTCTCCTCCTCCTGTTTGCGCTCCGGCTCCCGGTGCTGGAGCCACGCGCTCAGCGGTGCGGTGGACAGCCCGTGGACGAGCACGGACAGGGTGACGGCCAGGGTGGTGTGGACGAAGATCTCGTGGTTGCCGGTGTGCCGTTCGGCCAGCGTCGCGTAGAACAGGGCGGAGACGCCGATGGGTCCGAACCAGCTCAGGACGAGCGTCTCGGCGCGGTCGTGCACGCCCCGCAGCAGCGGCCGGAGCGCCCACAGGGCAACGAAGCGGCGCAGCAGCAGCGCCGCGCCGAGGACCAGGGGAGCACCCCAGCCCAGTTCCGTCCACTCACCGACCGGCAGCGCCAGGCCGAGCAGGATGAACACCGGCAGCAGGAACAGCCGGGCCACGGCGTCCTGGACCTTGTCCTCCTGCGCCTCGTCCCGCTGGGGGATCACCTGCCCGAAGACCGCGACGCCCACGAAGACGGCCAGCAGGGCGTCGGTGCCCAGCAGCTTGCCGGTCCCGAGCAGCACGAGTGCCAGCGGCACCACGAAGGCCAGGTAGGAGCTCTCCTCCATGAGCCCGTGCCGGCGGACGACGACGAACAGCCTGCCCAGCAGGAAGCCCGCCAGCGCCCCGAACACCGCCGCGCCGAGCACCTCCCACAGCAGGACGGTGGTCAGCAGCTCGTGCCACGCCCGGTCCGGCTCGGTCAGCAGCAGCACCGGGAGGAGGACGAAGAGGTAGGCCAGTCCGTCGTTGAGCCCGCTCTCGGCCGAGAGATTGTGCCGGACCCGCTCGGGAATCCGCTCCTCGGCCAGGGAACCCGTGACGATCGGGGTGGTGACCACGGGGTCGGTCGGGGTGATGATCGCGCCCAGCAGCAGCGCCACCAGGAACGGCACACCCAGCGCCGCCCACAGCACGCCGGTGGCCACGACGAGCATCAGGGCCATGCCCAGCCCGATGACCACGGCGATCCAGCGGGCGTCGCTGCGCCAGTAGCCGTGCGGCAGGCGCAGGGCGACCCCGGCCAGGCCCACCGCCAGGGTGATCCGCGCCGCCTGCTCCAGCAGCGTTCCCGGGGGCAGGCCGAAGTCCTCGATCCGCACGAGGTCCAGCGCGTAGGGGCCGATCAGCGCGCCGAACGCGAGGGCGAGCACCGGGCCGGGGAGACTGATCCGCTGCAGCAGCGTCGAGAACGCCGAGATCAGCAGGACGACGCCCGCGAACAGTGCCAGTACGAGGTTGATGTCCATGGGCGTCCTTCCGTCGCATCGGGCTCACGGCGCCGCCCGGGGCGCCGCGTGCTCCTACCGTAACCCTGCTGATGGTCGCACGGCCAAGGGCGGTGCCGAGAGGGAGCCGCCGGGTAGGGTCGCAGGGGAAGGACACCGGCGGACGGGAACGGAGCGACGACGTGGACGTGCTGCTGACGCTGCTGGGGACCACGGTGATCGTGCTCGGCCTGCGGGACATGTACCACAGCCTGCTGCACCCCAGCGGCTCGGGCGCCGTCGGCGGCCGGGTGCAGTCGGGCGTCTGGTGGGTCTCCCGGCGCACCGGGCACCGCTTCGGCTCGGCCGTGGGCCCGGGCTCGATGATCACGGTGGTGCTCCTGTGGGTGCTCCTGCAGGGCCTCGGCTGGGCCCTGATCTACCTGCCGCACGTCCCCGAGGGCTTCACGTACTCGCCGGGGGTGGACCCCGCCGCCTACCCCGATCTCCTCGAGGCCCTCTACCTCTCGTTCGTCACCCTGGCGACGCTGGGGTTCGGGGACGTCGTGGCCACCGACCCCTGGATCCGGCTGGCCACCCCGCTGGAGGCGCTGACCGGGTTCGCCCTGCTCACGGCGGCCCTGACGTGGTTCACCCAGATCTATCCGCCGCTGTCCCGCCGCCGGGCCCTGGCGCTCGAGCTGACGTCCCTCGCCGAGGTGGAGTACGCGGACGGGATCGCGGAGGAGGACCCCGTGACGGCGGCCCGGGTGCTGGACGGGCTGACCGCGGAGGTGTCCCGGGCCCGGATCGACTTCACCCAGCACGGCGAGACGTACTACTTCCAGGAGGAGGACCCGGACCTCTCCCTGGCCCGGCAGCTGGCCTACGCCCTCGAGCTGCGCGACCGTGCCGCCGCGTCCTCGGCGCCGCCGGTGCGCACGAGCGCCCGCCGCCTGGGCCTGGCCCTGGAGCAGCTCGCGCGAAAGCTGCGGGAGGACTTCGTCAGCACGGGGGAGGCCCCCGGGGAGGTGTTCGCCGCCTACGCCGCGGATCACCTGCGGGAGCCGGGCCGCTGACCCGCGGCCGGGAACAGATTCCCGGGACCGCCGGTTGCGCGGAGCATGAAGGCATTGACGTACGCCCGCTACGGCGGCCCCGAAGTCCTCGAGCTCACCGACCTCCCCGAGCCCAAGGTCCCCCCGGGCTGGGTGCTCCTGAAGGTGCGCAGCGCCGCGATCAACCCCGTGGACTGGAAGATCATGGCCGGCGGCCTCGATCCGCTGATGGAGGTCCAGTTCCCGGTGGTGCCCGGCTGGGACGTGTCCGGGGTCGTGGAGGCCGTCGGCATCGACGTCCCGGAGTGGGCCCCGGGCGACGAGGTGATCTCCTACGCCCGCACGGACTGGGTGCACGGCGGGACGATGGCCGAGTACGTCGCCCTGCCCGCACGCCTGCTCGCGCCGAAGCCGGCCTCCGTGGACTGGGACCGGGCGGCCGCGCTGCCGCTCGCCGGGCTCACGGCCTACCAGGTCCTCGGCCGCCTGGAGGCGGCCGCGGGAGAGACCGTGCTCGTGCACAACGCCTCCGGGGGCGTGGGCGGCTACGCCGTCCAGCTCGCCGCGGCCCGGGGCGCCCGCGTGATCGGCACGGCGTCGGAGGCCAACCACGAGTACCTGCGCGGTCTCGGCGCGGAGCCCGTGGCCTACGGGGACGGGCTGCCCGAGCGGGTCCGGGAGCTGGCTCCGGACGGCGTGGACGTCGTGGTCGACCTCGTAGGCGGGGTCGTGGAGCAGACGCTCGCCGTCCTGAAGGACGGGGGGCGGCACGCCTCCGTGGCCGACGACGCGGTCGAGGCCCACGGCGGGACGTGGATGTGGGTGCGTCCCTCCGCCGAGGACCTCACCGAGCTGGGCCGTCTGGTGGACCGGGGCGCGCTGCGGATAGAGCTCGCCCGCAGCGTGCCCCTGGCCGAGGGTGTGGAGGCCTACCGGCTCAGCCAGGAGGGGCATGTCCGCGGCAAGATCGCCGTCCGGATGGCGTGAGCCCCCGGCGTCCCGCGCCGCGTAGGTGCACAGCAGGCTGACTGGCACAATGTCCCTGTGACCGACCAGACAGAGATCCTGAGCGCCCTCGAGGACGCGCGGGCGCTGCTCGCGGCGTCGACCCTCCCGCTGTCCACGACCGACGTGCTGCGCGAGCGCGAGGACATCGACCGTGCCGTCGCCCAGCTCGACGACTACGTGCTGCCCCGGGTGCGCTCCCTCGACGCGCCGCTGCTCGCGGTGGTCGGCGGCTCCACGGGCGCCGGCAAGTCGACCCTGGTCAACGCGGTCGTGGGGCACCCCGTGACCCGGTCCGGGGCCATCCGCCCGACCACCCGGCAGCCCATCCTGATCCACCACCCGCGCGACGCCGAGGCGTTCTCGACCCAGCGGGTGCTCCCGCACCTGAGCCGGATCCACGCGCGGAAGGTCATCCCCGCCGGCTCGACCGCCGCGGACACCGCCTCCCCGTCCGCGCTGCCCGGCACCGCGGACGGCCAGGCCCTCGTGCTGCTCGCCGAGCCGCGGATCCCCGAGGGCGTCGCCCTGCTCGACGCCCCGGACGTCGACTCGATCTCCGACGAGAACCGCCGGCTCGCGGGGCAGCTGCTGGCCGCCGCCGACCTGTGGCTGTTCGTGACCACCGCGAACCGCTACGCCGACGCCGTGCCGTGGCGGCTGCTCGTCGAGGCCGCCCAGCGGGACATCACGGTGGCCGTGGTCCTCGACCGGGTCCCGCAGGGGCTCGAGGCCGAGATCGAGGACGACCTCCGGCGGATGCTCGCCGAGCAGGGCCTCGGGGACGCCCCGGTGTTCACCGTCCCGGAGTCACCGCTCAACGAGATGGGCATGCTCCCGCCCCACGTCGTCGCCCCCGTGGTGGACTTCCTGGCCGAACTGGGGCGCAACGCCGCCTCCCGCTCGGAGATCGCCCGCCGGACCCTCGGCGGCGCGGTCCGCTCCATCGCGGAGCGCACCGGCGCGGCCGGGACGGCGGTGCTCTCCCAGCACCGCGTCGAGGCGCAGCTGCGCCACGACGTGGACCGCGCCTTCGACGAGGCGCTCGCCGCCGTCATCGAGTCGACCCGGGACGGGACCCTGCTGCGCGGCGAGGTCCTCGCCCGCTGGCAGGACTTCGTGGGCACCGGCGAGTTCTTCCGCAACCTCGAGGCCGGGATCGGCCGGATGCGGGACCGGCTCACCGCCTTCTTCAGCGGGAGGCCGGCACCCGAGGTCCAGGTCGAGGAGGCCATCGAGACCGGTCTGCAGACCGTGATCGTTGAGGAGGCCGCGCGCGCCTCCGAGACCGCGGAGCGCCGCTGGCTGGACGAGCCCGCGGGCCGGGTCCTGCTCGGCGGGTCCGACCTCGGCTCGCTGCCCCCGGACTTCCGCGAGCGCACGGCAGAGCAGGTGCGCGCCTGGCAGGGCGACCTCATGGAGCTGATCCAGCGCGAGGGCGCGGACAAGCGGACCAGGGCGCGGGCCATGTCGCTGGGTGTGAACGCGCTCACCGTGATCCTCATGATCGGCGTGTTCTCCATGACGGGCGGGCTCACCGGGCTGGAGGTCGGCATCGCCGGCGGCTCCGGCGTGGTGGGCACCAAGCTGCTCGAGGCGGTCTTCGGGGAGGACGCCGTGCGGCGGATGGCCGAGGACGCCCGCAAGAACCTCGAGTCCCGGATCCACACGGTCATGGACCAGCAGGCGTCCGTGTTCCTGCGGCGCCTCGACGTCCTGGACGGGCACCCGGAGGCCGACGAGCTCGTGGCCGTGGCCGAGCGCATCCGCGCCGCCGGGCGGACGCTGGGGGAGAGCGCATGAGCCCCGCCCGGCAGGCGGCGCCGACCCTCTCCGAACGGCTCACCGCGCTCGCGCGCGCCACGGAGCTGGCCTCCGGCCGGCTCGACGACGAGGCCGTGGCGGCGTCCCGCACCGTCCTGGACCGCGCCGCCGAGCGGCGCTCCCTGTCCGCCGACCACACCGTGGTGGGCTTCTTCGGGGCGACCGGGTCCGGGAAGTCCACCCTGTTCAACGCGGTCGTGGGACGGGACATCGCCCGGGCCGCCGCCCGCCGCCCCACCACCTCCGAGCCGCTGGCCGCCGTCTGGGGGGAGCCGGGCAGCGAGGCCCTGCTGGACTGGCTCGGTGTCACCCAGCGCCACCACGTCGACACGCCCCTGCCCACCGGGCACGCGGACGCCGGCCGGTGGACGCGCGTCAAGGAGCGGATCACGGGCGCGCCCGCCGCGGAGGCGCCCGGCGGTCTGATCCTGCTCGACCTGCCGGACTTCGACTCCGTGAGCCTGCACCACCGCACCATCGTGCAGCGCCTCGTCGGCATGGTCGACGTCGTGGTGTGGGTCGTGGACCCGCAGAAGTACGCCGACGCGGTCATCCACCAGGAGTTCATCGCGCCGCTGGCCCGGCACGGGGCCGTGACCATGGTGGTGATGAACCAGGTGGACCGGCTGCCGGCCGCCGAGGTCCCCGCCGTGATGGCCTCCCTCGAGGAGCTCGTGGCCCAGGACGGGCTGCCCACCACGGGGCTGTCGAAGCCGGTGGCCGTCTCCGCGGTGACGGGGGAGGGCGTCGAGGCCCTCCGCGCGCGGATCCGCCAGGTGGCCGACACCAGGGCGGCGGCCGGCGCCCGGCTCGACGCCGACGTGGACGACGCCGCCGCGCTGCTCGCCGAGGCCTCCGGGGACGGGGAGCCTGCCGGGATCACCGAGCCGGCGCAGGAGCGGCTCACCGACGGGCTGGCGCAGGCCGCCAACGTGCCCGGGATCGCCCGGGCCGCCGGGAGGTCCTACGCCCTGCACGCGGCGGAGCACACGGGGTGGATCCCCACCCGGTGGCTGCTGAGGTTCCGCAAGGACCCGATGCGGCGGCTGAACCTCGACCGGGGCGGGACCGTGAACCCCGAGGTCAACCGCACGTCCCTGCCGCCCATGGGCGCCGCCCAGCGGGCCGCGGCCGACTCCGCGGTGCGCACCTTCGCCCACGACGCCGCGGACGGGGCCGCCGAACCGTGGACCCGGTCGGTCCGGCAGGCCGCGCGCACCCACGAGGAGAGGCTGCCGGACGCGATCGACCAGGCCGTCGCCCGCACCGACTTCCGGGCCGGGCGGAACTCCTGGTGGTGGCTCGTCCTCGACGTCGTCCAGTGGCTCGCGATGCTCGCGGTGGTCGCGGGGCTGCTGTGGCTCCTGGGCCTGTTCCTGCTCGAGTGGTTCCAGATCCCCGTCCCGCCGCCCCCGTACGTCGAGGGCTTCCCGCTGCCCGTGCCCACGCTGCTCGTCCTCGCCGGGGTGGTGCTCGGGATCTTCACGGCCCTGACCGGCCGGGTCCTCGCCGGCTTCGGCGCCCGGATGCGGGAGCGCTCGGTGCGGCGCCGGCTGCGCGAGTCGGTGGCCGAGGCCGCCCGGCGCACCGTCGTCGACCCCGTGCGGGCGGAGCTCGAGGCCTTCGCCGCCTTCCGGAGGGCGCTGGCCGTCCTGCGCGGCTGAGCGCGGCGGCCGCGGAGCGTCCCCCGCCGCACGGCGGGGGACGGCGGGGCGGGGGCCGCCGGCGCCCGGCTACTGGGTGGTGGCCCGGACCGCCTCCGTGAGCTGGCGCGCGGCCTGCACCACGACCTCGGCGTGCAGCCGGCCCGGCTGGCGGGTGAGCCGTTCGATCGGTCCGGAGATCGACACCGCGGCGATCACCCGGCCCGAGGGTCCGCGCACCGGGGCCGAGACGGAGGCGATGCCCGGTTCGCGCTCGCCCAGCGACTGCGCCCAGCCCCGGCGGCGCACCCCGGCCAGCACGGTCGCGGAGAACCGCGCGTGGCGCAGGCCCTCGAGCAGGCGGTCGTGGTCCTCCCACGCGACGAGCACCTGCGCGGCGGAGCCCGCCTTCATCGACAGCTGCGTGCCCACCGGGATCGTGTCCCGCAGCCCGATCGGCCGCTCGGCGGAGGCCACGCACACGCGCCAGTCGCCCTGCCGGCGGAAGATCTGCGCGGACTCCCCGGTGGCGTCCCGCAGGTTCATCAGGACGGGGCCGGCGGCCGCGATCAGGCGGTCCTCGCCGGCCGCGGACGCCAGCTCCACGAGCCGGGAGCCGAGCACGAACCGGCCCTGGATGTCCCGTCCCACGAACCGGTGGTGGGCCAGTGCCACGGCCAGCCGGTGCACGGTGGGCCGGGCGAGGCCCGTGGCGCTCACCAGCTGGGCCAGCGTCGCCGGCCCCGCCTCGAGGGCGTCGAGGATCATCGCGGCCTTGTCGACCACCCCCACCCCGCTGGGCGCGGTGGTCGCGGTCAGCGCGAGCGACTCCCCGGTGCCCTGCCCGCCCAGCGGCGTGCCGAGCGGGGCGCCGGACGGATCCATGTGTCCAGATGTGTCCATGCACTGATACTGACGTCTCAGAATGTGAGAAGCAAGCCCGAAAGCTGGCCCGTCACGAGCCGGGCGCCGACCATGGAGGAAACACGTTGCACAGGCAGCACGGAAGGATCCGCCATGCCGGACTACCAGTCCTCGACCCCCTCCACGACCTCCGCCGCACCCTCCGGGCCCCGGGGCGGGCGCACCCTCGCCGAGAAGGTCTGGGCGGACCACCTCGTGCGCCAGGGCGAGGACGGCCGGCCGGACCTGCTCTACATCGACCTCCACCTGCTCCACGAGGTCACCTCGCCGCAGGCCTTCGAGGGGCTGCGCCTGGCGGGCCGCCCGCTGCGCCGGCCCGAGCTCACGATCGCCACCGAGGACCACAACACGCCCACGCAGGACATCTTCTCCCGCATCGCCGACGACACGTCCCGCAAGCAGATCGAGACCCTGCGGGCCAACTGCGCCGAGTTCGGCGTGCGCCTGCACCCGCTCGGGGACGCCGAGCAGGGCATCGTGCACGTGGTGGGCCCCCAGCTGGGCCTCACCCAGCCCGGGATGACCGTGGTCTGCGGCGACTCCCACACCTCCACCCACGGCGCGTTCGGGGCCCTGGCCTTCGGCATCGGCACCTCCGAGGTCGAGCACGTGATGGCCACCCAGACGCTGCCGCTCGCCCCGTTCCGGACCATGGCCATCAACGTCGAGGGCACGCTGCGCCCGGGGGTGTCCGCCAAGGACATCATCCTGGCCGTGATCGCCAAGATCGGCACCGGCGGCGGACAGGGCTACGTCCTGGAGTACCGGGGCTCGGCCATCCGCGCCCTGTCCATGGAGGCTCGGATGACCATCTGCAACATGTCGATCGAGGCCGGCGCCCGCGCGGGCATGATCGCCCCCGACGACACCACGTTCGACTACGTCCAGGGCCGCCCGCACGCGCCGCAGGGCGCCGACTGGGACGCGGCCGTCGAGTACTGGCGGACCCTGCGCACCGACGAGGACGCCGTCTTCGACGCCGAGGTCTCCCTCGACGCGGACGAGCTCGAGCCGTTCGTCACCTGGGGCACCAACCCCGGCCAGGGCGTCCCCCTGTCCCAGGCCGTCCCCGACCCCGAGGACATCGGGGACGAGAACGACAAGGCCAACGCCCGCCGGGCCCTCGAGTACATGGGCCTGGCCGCCGGCACCCCGATGAAGGAGATCCCGGTGGACACCGTCTTCCTGGGCTCCTGCACCAACTCCCGGATCGAGGACCTGCGGGCGGCGGCGGAGATCGTCAAGGGCCGCGCCAAGGCGCAGAACGTCCGGATGATGGTGGTGCCGGGCTCGGCCAAGGTGCGGCTGCAGGCCGAGGCCGAGGGCCTGGACCGGGTGTTCAAGGACTTCGGCGCGGACTGGCGCTTCGCGGGCTGCTCGATGTGCCTGGGCATGAACCCGGACCAGCTCGCCCCCGGCGAGCGGTGCGCCTCGACGTCGAACCGCAACTTCGAGGGCCGGCAGGGCAAGGGCGGGCGCACCCACCTCGTCTCGCCCGTGGTGGCCGCCGCCACCGCGGTGCGCGGCACGCTGTCCTCCCCGTCCGACCTCGAGCCCGCCGGCGCCCCCACGGACCTCGCGTCCGCCGGCGCCTGAGCCCTCGACCCGAAGCCCAGAAAGGCCCTGCCATGGAGAAGTTCACCACCCACCGGGGTGTCGGCGTCCCGCTGCGCCAGTCCAACGTGGACACCGACCAGATCATCCCGGCCGTCTACCTCAAGCGGATCACCAAGACCGGCTTCGAGGACGCCCTGTTCGCCGCCTGGCGCAAGAACGAGGACTTCGTGCTCAACCGGGAGCCGTACCGGCACGGCTCCGTGCTGGTGGCCGGGCCCGACTTCGGCACCGGCTCCTCCCGGGAGCACGCGGTGTGGGCGCTGCGCGACTACGGCTTCCAGGCCGTCATCTCCTCCCGGTTCGCGGACATCTTCCGCGGCAACTCGGGCAAGCAGGGGCTGCTGGCCGCGCAGGTCGACCAGGCGGACGTCGAGCTGCTGTGGAAGCTGATCGAGGAGCACCCCGGCACCGAGATCGAGGTCGACCTCGAGTCCCGCACGGTGACGTGCGACACGGTGACGGTGCCGTTCACGATCGACGACTACACGCGCTGGCGCCTCATGGAGGGCCTCGACGACATCGGGCTCACCCTCCAGCGCGAGGAGGACATCGCCGCGTTCGAGGCGGGCCGTCCCGCCTTCAAGCCGACCACGCTGCCCGCCCGCACCTGACCCCGTCACGCCCGGCACGGCCCGGCGGAGCCTCCCACGGCCCGCCGGGCCGTCGTGCTGTCCCGGACACGCACGACGCCCGCCCCTGTGCAGGGGCCCGCGCCGGGGAACCTACACTGTACGGGTGCCGCTCCCGCTCGGGGGTGGCCCGGCAACAGCAGATCGGAAGGTCATGAGCAGCGCACTGCACATCACGGGCGGAATCCCCCTGTCCGGGCAGGTCACCGTGCGAGGTGCCAAGAACCTCGTCCCCAAGGCCATGGTGGCCGCCCTCCTGGGCTCCACACCGTCCGTCCTGGAGAACGTGCCCCAGATCAAGGACGTCCAGGTCGTCACCAACCTGCTGGCGCTGCACGGGGTCGACGTGGGGCGCGAGGACGGCCGGCTGTCCCTGGACCCCTGCAACGTCACCACGGCGCGGCACGCGGACATCGACGCCCACGCCGGGGACTCGCGGATCCCGATCCTGCTGTGCGGGCCCCTGCTGCACGCCATCGGCGAGGCGTTCATCCCCGACCTCGGCGGG
Source organism: Kocuria sp. CCUG 69068 (assembly GCF_020833785.1). Lineage (NCBI taxonomy): Bacteria > Bacillati > Actinomycetota > Actinomycetes > Micrococcales > Micrococcaceae > Kocuria > Kocuria sp. CCUG 69068. The sequence goes on along the minus strand of NZ_PDDL01000058.1, from coordinate 9,663 downwards.
TGCAAGATCGGCGACCGGCCCATCAACTACCACCTCGACGTGCTGCGCCACTTCGGCGCCCGTGTCGAGAAGCTGGAGTCCGGGATCCGGATGAGCGCCCCGCACGGCCTGCACGGCGCCAAGGTGGAGCTGCCCTACCCCTCGGTCGGCGCGACCGAGCAGGTGCTGCTCACCGCCACCCGGGCCGACGGCCACACCGAGCTGCGCGGCGCCGCCACCGAGCCCGAGATCATGGACCTCATCGCGATCCTGCAGAAGATGGGCGCCATCATCACCGTCCAGACCGACCGGGTGATCCGCATCGAGGGCGTCCCCGAGCTCACCGGCTACCGGCACCGGGCCATGCCGGACCGCATCGAGGCCGCCTCCTGGGGCTCCGCCGCGCTGGCCACCGGCGGCGACATCTTCGTGGCCGGGGCCCGGCAGTCCGACATGATGACCTTCCTCAACACGTTCCGCAAGATCGGCGGGGGCCTCGACATCCGGGAGGAGGGCATCCGCTTCTACCACCCCGGCGGGGACCTCAACCCGCTCATCGTGGAGACCGACGTCCACCCCGGCTTCATGACCGACTGGCAGCAGCCGCTCGTGGTCGCCCTGACCCAGGCCACGGGCGTGTCCATCGTGCACGAGACCGTCTACGAGAACCGCTTCGGCTTCACCGCCGCCCTCAACCGGATGGGGGCCACGATCCAGCTGCACCGCGAGTGCCTGGGCTCCGTGCCGTGCCGCTTCGGCCAGCGCAACTTCGTGCACTCGGCCGTGATCTCCGGGCCCACCCCGCTGCAGGCCTCCGAGATCAACATCCCCGACCTCCGCGGGGGCTTCTCCCACCTCATCGCGGCGATGGCCGCCGAGGGCACGTCCCACGTCACCGGCGTGGAGCTCATCGAGCGCGGCTACGAGCACTTCACCGACAAGCTGACGGGGCTCGGGGCGTCCTTCGAGCTCGACGGCGAGTGAGCCGGGCCCGCCGATGAGCCGCACCTCGAACCGCCGCCTGTTCCGCGTGCTCGCGGGCGTCGTCAAGCCGGCCTACCGGCTGGCGGCCCGGCTGCGCTGGACGGGGGAGGAGCACCTGCCCGCCGAGGGCGGTTTCATCGTGGTGCCCAACCACCTCACCGAGCTCGACCCCCTGACGGTCGCGATCACGCTCTACGACAACGGGATCATGCCGCGGTTCCTGGCGAAGGAGTCCCTGTTCCGCGCCCCCGGGGTGGGAACGGTGCTCCGGGCCACCGGCCAGGTCCCCGTGCTGCGCGGCACGGCCGACGCCGCGGCGGCGCTCACGGCCGCCCGCGCCGAGCTCGCCTCCGGCGGCGCCGTGGTGATCTACCCCGAGGGCACCCTCACCCGGGACCCCGACCGGTGGCCGATGACCGGGCACACGGGCGCCGCGCGCCTGGCCCTCGCGACCGGGGCCCCGGTGGTCCCGGTGGCGCACTGGGGGGACCAGAAGGTCCTCGACCACGACCGCTCCACCGGCCGGCGCACGGTCAGCCTGTTCCCCCGGAAGGACGTGCGCGTGCGGATCGGCCCGCCCGTGGACCTCACCCCGTGGCGGGACGACGTCCCCGACCTGACCCATCCGGTGGGCCGCCATGCGGCGCGGCTCGAGGACGCCACCGACGCCGTCATGCGCGCCGTGACCCGGGAGCTCGCGGTGCTGCGCGGCACGGACGCGCCGGCAGTCCTCTGGGACCGGCGCCGGGGAGGCCGCCTGTGACGCCCCCCGAGACCGCCGCGGCCCCTGCCGGCGGCCTGCCCGCCGCCGGGCCGCGGAGGATCGCCGTGCTGGGCGCCGGGTCCTGGGGCACGACCTTCGCCAAGATCCTCGCCGACAGCGCCCGCGAGTCCGCCCACGCCCGGGCCGAGCCGATCGGGCGGACCGTGGCCCTGTGGGGACGCAGCGCCCCCGCGATGGACCACACCGCGCGCACCCGCGTCAACGACCGCTACGTGCCCGGCATCCGGCTGCCCGAGCGCCTGGAGATCACCGCCGACCTCGCCGCCGCCGTGCGCGGCGCGGACCTCGTGGTCCTCGCCGTGCCCGCCCAGTCCCTGCGCGCCCAGCTGACCGCCGTGGCCGGACACCTCGAGCGCGACGCCGTGGTGCTGTCCCTCGCCAAGGGTCTCGAGCGGGACACGGGCCTGCGGATGAGCGAGGTCGTCGCCGAGGAGCTGGGACGGGCCACCGGGCTGGGCCCCCGGCACTGGCGGGCGCGCACGTGCGTGCTGTCCGGGCCCAACCTGGCCATGGAGATCGCCGAGGAGCAGCCCACGGCCTCCGTCGTGGCGGCCCCCGCCACGGACCTGGCCACCTGGGTGGCCCACGCCTGCCGGACCCGCTACTTCCGCCCCTACACGAACACGGACGTGGTGGGCACCGAGATCGGCGGCGTCGTCAAGAACGTCATCGCCCTCGGGGTGGGCATCGCCGACGGCCGCCACTTCGGGGAGAACTCGAAGGCCTCCATCATCACCCGCGGGCTCGCCGAGACGACCCGGCTCGCGCTCGCCCTCGGCGGGAGGCTGGAGACCCTCTCCGGCCTCGCCGGACTGGGCGACCTCGTGGCCACCTGCTCCTCCCCGCTGTCCCGCAACCGCACCGCGGGCCGGCTCCTCGGCCTGGGCCTCACCCCGGCGGAGGTCCAGGAGGAGATGACCCAGACCGCCGAGGGCATCAAATCCGCCCCCGCCGTGCTCGCCCTGGCCCGCCGCCACGGCGTGGACATGCCCATCACCGAGGCCGTCGTGGCCATCCTCCGCGAGGAGATCACCATCGACGACGTGGCCCCGCTCCTGCTGGGCCGCGAGATCAAATCCGAAGGGACCGCCCCATGACCCCCCGCCCCTGCGTCGCCGTGCTGTTCGGCGGACGCTCCAGCGAGCACTCCATCTCCCTCATCACCGCCCTCGGGGTCCTGCGCGCCATCGACCGGGACAAGTGGGACGTGGTGACCGTCGGCATCGCCACCTCCGGCGAGTGGTTCCTCTGCCCGCAGGAGGAGCTGGAGGCGCTGCTGGACGCGAACCCGATCGCGGAGCTGCCCGTGGGCGACGAGCTCGTGAGCCTGCCGCTGAAGGTCGGGGAGAGCGAGCTCATCGTGCGCCAGGACGGTCCCTGCGGGCAGACCGTCAGCCGGGACCGGCACATCGACGTGGTGCTGCCCCTGCTGCACGGGCCCTTCGGCGAGGACGGCACCCTGCAGGGTCTGCTCGAGCTCGCCGACCTGCGCTACGTGGGCTGCGGCGTCACGGCCTCCGCGGTGGGGATGGACAAGCACTTCATGAAGCTCGCCTTCGAGGCGGCGGGCCTGGCAGTGGGCCCCTACACCGTGGTGACCGACCGGCAGTGGGCCGTGGACCCCCAGGACGTGCGCGAGCGCATCGCCGCGCTGGGCTTCCCCGTGTTCGTCAAGCCCGCCCGGGCGGGGTCCTCCTTCGGCATCACGAAGGTGGAGCGCGCCGAGGATCTGGACGCCGCGATCGAGACCGCCCGCGAGCACGACCGCAAGCTGGTGGTCGAGGCGGGGATCGTGGGGCGGGAGATCGAGTGCGCCGTCCTCCAGGGCCGCGGGACCGCCGCCGCCCGGACCTCCATGCCCGGCGAGATCGAGATCGTCGACGAGCACGCGTTCTACGACTTCGAGGCGAAGTACGTCTCCCAGGCCTCCGCGCGGCTCAGCTGCCCCGCGGACCTGCCGCAGGAGGCGATCGGGACGATCCGCCGCAGCGCCGTGACCGCGTTCGAGGCGCTGGACGGGGAGGGCCTGTGCCGGGCCGACTTCTTCTACACCCCCGACGGGCGGGTGGTCATCAACGAGATCAACACGATGCCCGGGTTCACACCGATCTCGATGTACCCCCGGATGTGGGCCGCCTCCGGGCTCGACTACGCCGAGCTGATCGACGAGCTCCTGGGCCTCGCCCTGGAACGGCCGGTCGGGCTGCGCTGAGCCGCGGCACGCCACCGGGGGCGGAGCCCCCGGCTCACGCAGCGGGCGACGCGGTGACGACGACGTTCTTGCCGACCGCGTCCTGGGTGTAGCAGCTGATCAGGACGATGCGGTTCGGGACGATCCGCCAGATCTCGCTGTCCTTCAGCGTGTCCTTCTCGTAGGTGGTCACCGAGTCCACCACGTAGTCGAGGGTCCCGTCCACGGTCTCGACCTCGAGCTCCGCCCCGACCAGGGTCGGGTCGCTCAGCTTGTTGAAGGGCAGCTCCACCTTGTCGTAGCTGTGCCCCGCGATGTACGTGGTGTTCGTCGACCCCTCGCCGGGCATCCCGTACGGCGTGAGCCGGTAGCCGCTGTAGGTCTGCGGAGGCACGAGCGAGCCGCCCTCGAGGTCCTCGTCGGTCGGGTCGTAGGGGAGCACGTCGGCGTCGAAGCCGACCGAGTCTATGCTCAGGCGCACCGGCGACGCCGCGGCCGGCACGTGCCCCAGGAGGTGCTGGGCGAGGAACCACTGGTTCATGAGCGCCACCCACAGCACGGCGGCGCACAGCGTCACCACCGCCGCCCGCCGGACCAGGGGATCCCTCTCCTCGGCCGGGACGGGGCGCGGCGGTCCCGCCACGGTGCTCGTTGCCATGCTGTGCTGTCCTCCTCCGACCTGACCTGTTCTCCGACCCGGCGCGTTCCGCCGGGGTCGGTGCCGTGCCGGCGCCGCCCCGCGGGCACCACCGGCACGGCACGCGGCTCAGGCGCCGCTGCGCCCGAGCCTCCGGGCCCGGTACGCGAGCGCACCGGGAAGAGCCACTGCCGCCGCGAGCAGCGCCGTGAGCAGACCGGCGCCGGCCGCCTGCCCCATCGGTGCCGCGGTGAGGCGGGTGTCCACGTTGAGCCCCGGGTTCGCGGCCCCGGCGGCGGCCTCCTGGGGCGCGAGCTCCGGGACCACCTCCTGCTGGACCGCGGCTGCGGCCGGCGCGGCGGGTGCCGCGTCGGACAGCGCCGGTGCCTCCGGCGCCACGTCGGCCACGAACGGAGCCGGCGCCTCCGCCGGTGCGGGCAGGACCTCCTCGGCGGCCGGCACGTCCACGGGCGCGGCGACCGGGACGTCCGCGAGGGCCGCGGCCGGCAGCTCGGGCGCCGCCACGTCGGCGACGACCGGTGCGGGCTCGGCGACCGGGACCTCCGCCGGTGCGGGCGGAGCCGCCTCGGCGACCAGGACCTCGGCGACCGGGACGTCCGCGGGCACCGCGGCCGGCAGCTCCGCCACGGCACCGGCCACCTCGGTGGATGCGGCCGCGCCCGGTGGGGCGTCGACCGGCGGGGCGTCGCCAGGTGCCGCGACAGCCGCCGGGACGCCCAGGAACAGGCCCCCCACCAGCACGGTCGCCGAGGCACCGGCAACAGCCAGTCTTCTCGTAGTTGTCATGTCGATGCGTCTCCTGTACTCCGTAGTCGGCCCGGGCCCACCCCAGGACCGCCAGCGCGCCGCACGGCCCCACCGGGGTCCTTGCCGCGCCCCCGCGCGGACGGACCCCCGTCACGTCGTGCCGCTCGTCGTTCGGCGCGGACGGGGCGTGCGCCCGTCCCGCGGAGCCGGAACCCCTGCCGAAGAACAGCTGTGCTGTTAACTATCGTCCACATCCCGGCATTAGCAAGGGTGAACTGTTACGTGACGGGAGGAGTCCCGGCCCTCGGCACCGGACCCGGCGAGCGCCTCCGGCCCCCTCGTGACCGGTCCGCCGGGGGTGTCCTCCGCAGCCGTCCCGGTCCGCGCGGGTCACGGGACAGCACTAGTGGGGACACGGATCGGGTCGCCGCCACCATTCGCTTGCGCACATGATGGGGGAGGGACGTGGTCCCGCGGCGGCCGTCCGGGGGGACGGTCGCCCCGACAGGGGGAATTCGATGACGTCCGCGGTGCTCGAGGCCGAGAACCTGGTCAAGATCTACGGCCGGGGGGACACCCGTTTCGCCGCGCTGCGGGGCGTGGACCTGCGCATCCGGCACGGGGAGTCCGTCGCCGTCGTCGGGAAGTCCGGCTCGGGCAAGTCGACCCTGATGCACCTTCTCGCGCTGCTCGACGCGCCCACCCGCGGCACGGTGTCCCTGGACGGCAGGCCGGCGGCGTCGATGACGGCCCGTGAGCTCAACGAGACGCGCAACGCCGCGTTCGGGTTCGTGTTCCAGCAGTTCTACCTGACCCCGGACCAGACGGTCCTGGAGAACGTGGTGCTTCCGCTGCGCATCGCCGGGGTCCGCCCCGCAGCGCGCCGGCGCCGCGCCCTGGACGTGCTGGAGCGCCTGGACGTGGCGGAGAAGGCCTCCAGCCGTGCCGCCGACCTGTCGGGCGGGCAGAAGCAGCGGGTCGCGATCGCCCGGGCCCTGGTCAACGACCCCTCCGTGATCTTCGCCGACGAGCCCACGGGCAACCTCGACTCGGCCACCGGCGCGGTGGTCCAGGACCTCCTGCTCGAGCTCCACCGGGAGCGCGGCATCACCCTCGTCGTCGTCACCCACGACGAGGACCTCGCCCGGCGCTGCGGACGCCAGGTGCACCTGCACGACGGTCTCGTCGTGGACGCCCCCGCACCCCGGCAGGCCCCCGCCGCCGGAGCGGACGCCGCAGGAGGGGACGCCGCCGGAGGGGACGACGCCGGCGCGGACGACGAGGTCGTCGTCGGAGCGGTCGGAGGTGCCCGGTGAGGTGGTCCGATCTGCTGGCCTCGGCGGTCGCCAACACCGCGCGCGCCAGGATCCGCGCCACCCTGACCGTGCTCGCCGTCTTCATCGGTGCGTTCGCCCTGACCCTCACCTCCGGCATGGGCACCGGGGTGAACCGGTACATCGACGACACCGTGGCGGCGTTCGGCGACGCCGACGCGCTCTACGTCCAGAAGTCGCAGCCCCTCATCGAGCTGTCCTCGACCTCCGGCCCGCGGGAGTACGACCCGGACACCACCCGGATCCGCACGGGGTTCGGCGTGTCCTTCGAAGGGCTGACCCCCGAGGACATCGAGGTCATCGAGGACCTGGACGGGGTGCGCTCCGTCAAGCCGATGTACTCCGTGGCCCCCACCTACCTGGAGGCCGCCGACGGCAGCCGGTTCCAGCTCTCCCCGGGGATCCCCGTCGACGCCGTGGGCCTGCAGATGGTGGCCGGCGGAGCGCCCGCCGCGGGCCGGGACGAGATCGCGGTGCCCGACAGCTGGGTCGCCGACCTGGGCTTCTCCTCCGCGCAGGAGGCCGTCGGGGGCCGCGTCGACGTGGTCATGACCAACATGGCAGAGCAGGACCGGGCGTTCCCCGCCACGATCTCCGGGGTGACGCAGGCCAGTCTCGTCGGGACCTCCCTGAACCCCATCCCGTCGGACACGTTCAACGAGCGGCTCTACGACTACCAGGTCAGCGGCGTCCCGGAGGAGGTCCCGGAGAGCTTCGCGATGGCCACGGTCACGGTCGAGGACATGGCCCTGGCCCCCGGGATCCAGGCGCGGCTGGAGGAGCAGGACATGCTCGGGCTCACCGTGGAGGACCAGCTCGGCATGTTCCGCGCCGTCATCAACGCCATCGTGTGGATCCTCAACGCCTGCGCCGTCATCGCGCTCGTGGCCGCCGGGCTCGGCATCGTCAACACCCTGCTGATGTCGGTCCAGGAGCGGACCCGGGAGATCGGCCTGATGAAGGCCATGGGCATGAGCGGGGGCAGGGTCTTCGGCCTGTTCTCCCTCGAGGCCGTCTTCATCGGGTTCCTCGGGGCGGTCGTCGGCGCCGTCACGGGCGTCGTCGGCGGCTCGGCCCTGAGCGGGGCGCTGGCCGACGGGTTCCTGTCCGGACTGCCGGGGCTGTCGCTGTTCGCGTTCGAGTCGTGGCGGGTGACCCTGATCGTGCTCTCGGTCATGGGGATCGCGTTCCTGGCCGGGACGATCCCCGCCGTCCGGGCCGCGCGGAAGGACCCCATCGCCTCCCTGCGCCACGAGTGACCGGGCGGGCCCGGGGCGGGTGCCGCGGCCGTCAGCCCGCGCACTCGATGCAGTACCGGTCGCCGTCCTGCTCGCGGGCGAGCTGGCTGCGGTGGCGGACCAGGAAGCAGGACATGCAGGTGAACTCGTCGTCCTGCTCGGGCACCACCTGGATGAGCAGCTCCTCCTGGGACAGGTCCGCCCCCGGCAGGTCGATGCCCTCCGCCGTGTCCGAGTCGTCGACGTCGATCGCCGGGCTCTGCGCGGTGGCGCTGCGCTGCGCCTGGATCACCTCGAGGGACTCGTTGGCGGGCTCGTCCTCGGGCTTGACGCGGGGCTCGTCGTAATCGGTGGCCACGGATGTGCCTCCTTCTGGCGTGGTGGTGGGGCGCGGTGCGCTCGCGCGCGTGTCCACGCCACAACCGGGCAGGGCACGGGCCTATTCCCGAGCCCCCGGGACGTCCCGGGGGAGGGGGCGGACCCCTCCGTCCGGCCCCGGCTCAGAGGCCCTCCACGGTGTCCTGGAGGTCCAGGCACCGGCGCTCGGCGGGGATCTGCTCCACCGCGGAGCCCAGCTCGACCAGCAGGGTGGAGGAGGCCACGGCGGTGCTGTCGAAGACCACCTCGACGGCCGGGTCCCGGCCGTAGGTCGTGGCGGTCCAGGTGCTCCCGTCCTCGTCCTGGCGGATCAGCCAGTCGACGTCGTTGACGGAGGAGCAGGCGTCCGTGGTGGGCCCGGGCGGGGTCACGCCGCACCGCACGACCGCCGCCGTGGGCTCGCCGTAGGCCGTGGTGGCCTGGCTGGTGGTCTCGCGCCTCTCGTGCTCGCCGACGGTCTCCGGCATGGCCAGCATCGCCGGGGCGCACCCCGGGTCGGCGGCGTTCTCGGCTGGGTCCACGGTGACGGCGGGGGAGCACCCCGCGAGGACCGCCACCAGGGCTCCCGCCCCCAGCAGGGCACGGGCGGATCGGGACAGGGAGGGCGAGGGCATGCCCCCAGCGTAATCCTCGGGGGCGCCCGTTCCCGCGTCCGGGGCCGTCGTTAGGATGAGCGCCATGACCCGACCCCCAGCGGAGCCGTCCCCCGTGCCCGACGCCCCGCCCGGTCCGGGGCCCACCGTCGGGGAGCTCTCCGAGGCCGAGCTGCTGGCCCGGGTGCTCCCGCTGCTCCTGCGCCCCGCCCCCCGCCCCGGAGCGGACCTGGTGCTGCTCGGCCCCGGCGACGACTGCGCCGTGGTCGCGGCCCCGGACGGGCGGTACGTGATCACCACGGACACCCAGGTGCAGGACCAGGACTTCCGGCTCGCCTGGACCGGCGGCGCGGTCACCACGGGCTACGACACCGGGGTGAAGTGCGCGGCGCAGAACCTCGCCGACGTCGCCGCGATGGGCGCCGTCCCGTCGGCCGCCGTCGTCTCGCTCACCCTGCCGCCGGGCACGCCCGTGTCCTGGCCCGAGGACTTCGCCCGCGGCCTCCTGGCCGGGTTCGAGGCCATGGGCGCGGACCGCTGCGCCGTGGTCGGCGGGGACCTGGGCGCCGGCCGGGAGCTGTCGGTCACCGCCACGGTGACGGGCGACCTCGAGGGCCGGGACCCGGTGCGCCGCTCCGGGGCGGGCGAGGGCGGCACGGTGGCGCTCGCCGGGACCACCGGGCGGGCGGCCGCGGGCGTGGCGCTGCTCGAGGACGGCCGCTACCGGCCCGGCCGGGACGCGCTCCTGGACGGGCTCGCGGCGGCCGGCGCGCGGAT
>NZ_PDDL01000057.1:0-23061 GCF_020833785.1 Kocuria sp. CCUG 69068 | reverse complement strand
CGCTGGCGGCCGCTGGCGCGCCGGCGCGGACCGGCGCGGACCGGCGCGGTCCCGCACGCCGCCTGACCCGTCACACCCGGGGAGCGGCACCGGCCCCCGTCACCGAGGGGCCGGCGGTCAGTCGAGCTCCACCACGGTGACCGGCAGGGGCAGGGACTCGGCGGTGAAGGTGGTCTGCTCGGAGAAGGGCACCCCCGCCTCGTCCCGGCCGAAGCACATGGCGAGCACCTCCCCCGGCTCGGTGCCGGCCATGAGGGTCCAGTGCTGGCCGGCCGCGTCCACGGCGTGGGCCTGGTGGTCGAGGTCCGCCTCGCCCTCGACGTCGGCGAAGCGGGCCCGGTAGGCCTCCAGCTCCTCGGGGGTCTGGAGCACCCCGGCGGAGACGACCGCCTCCTCGTCGCCGGTGACGGCCGGGGCCACCGGATAGGCGATGCGGAACGGCGGCTCGAGGACCTCCAGCAGCTCCCGGGCGGGCGTGGCGTCGTCGCCGCGCAGCCACAGCCGGCCCGTGCCGTCGACGAAGCCCGTGTACTCCTCGTCGTTGGGGTAGAAGCAGAGGAACCCCGAGCCCGGGATGCGCGCGGCCAGCCCGGTGAGGTCCGCGGCGTGCTCCACGGTCAGGAAGCGGGTGAGGGGCTCCAGCAGCAGGGGTTCCACGGGTGATGTCTCCTAGCGGGGCGGCGGGGCGGTGGGACGACGACGGGGCGGTCGCGCCCGGACGCTCTACGCTACGCCGCCGCCGCCCGGTCGTGGGACGACCCCGCTCGGCGCGGCCCCGGGAGCCGTGGTGGAGGCGGAGAGCCTCGCCGGGAGGAAGCGGACCGCGGCACGAGGCGGACGCGGCCTACGGCAGCACCGGCATCAGCAGTCCCAGGAGCACCAGGCCCGCCCCGAGGACCGCCAGCACCCAGACCGGGCGGTGCGGGGTGCTCAGTCTCCACTGCTCGGGGTGCCGGGAGTGGAACCAGACGACCACCTCGGCCCCGTGAGCAGGGACGGGCACCGGCGGGTGGTGCCAGGGCTCCTCGTGGATCTCGTAGCGCGTGGTGTGCCAGCGCAGGCAGTGCGCCTCGTCCCGGAGGATGTGGATCGCCTCGGTCCGGTGCCACCGGGCGTGCAGGCAGCGGATGATCACGGCCGCCGCCACCAGGGCCAGACCGGCGTTGGTCGCGGCGGCGCTGAGCACCTCGAGCAGGGCCGCTCCACTGAGTCCGGTCACGGCCCGAGCCTACTGGCGGGCTGCGCCGGTTCTCATCCGCCTTTCATCTTTCCCAGCCTTCTCCCGGCTGGGATTGCTAGATTTCCTGGTTCCTGCGGCCCTGTTGCTGGACCGCCCTGTGCACGAGTGAGATACGGAGATCATGAGCGCCCACTGCGACGCGCCCTGTGACAGACCCCGGCCTTCGGGCCGTGCAGATGTGACGAGGTGGTGGGGCTGATGGAAGTCCTGTCGATCCTCCTCGGGGTGGCCCTGATCGCCGCCTGCGGGGCCTTCGTGGCCGCCGAGTTCTCGCTGATCACCGTCAACCGCAACGACGTCGAGGCCGCAGCGGCCACGGGTGACCGCCGTTCGGGCGGGGTGCTGCGGGCGATGAAGACCCTGTCCACGCAGCTCTCCGGAGCGCAGCTGGGCATCACCGTGACGAACCTGGGCATCGGCTTCCTGGCCGAGCCGGCCATCGCCGCCCTGATCGTGGGCCCGCTCACCGACGCCGGGCTGTCCCCGGTGGCGGCCCGCTCCACCTCCATCGTGCTGGCGCTGGTGCTGGCGACCGGCCTGACCATGATCTTCGGGGAGCTGGTGCCCAAGAACCTGGCCATCTCCAAGCCGCTGGCCACCGCGCGTGCGGTGAGCGGGTTCCAGCGCGGTTTCACCAGAGCTCTGGCCTGGCCGATCCGGCTGTTCAACGGCAACGCCAACCGCATCGTGCGCGCCCTCGGGGTGGAGCCGCAGGAGGAGCTGGCCTCGACCCGCTCCCCCGAGGAGCTCGCCGGGCTGGTGCGCCACTCCGCCGAGCGGGGGGCGCTGGCCGCGGCCACCGCCGAGCTGGTCGAGCGCTCCTTCGCCTTCGGCGACCGCCGCGCCCACGACGTGATGACCCCCCGGGGTCAGATGACCACCCTGGCCCCGGACGCGTCCGTGCACGAGCTGCTGGCCGCGGCCAAGGCCTCGGGGCACTCCCGCTTCCCCGTCCTCGACGCGGACGAGGGCGCGGTCCTGGGCCAGGTGCACGTGCGCCACGGCCTGGCCGTGCCCTACCGCGAGCGGAACGCCGTTACCGTGGGAACGGTCATGGACGAGGTGACCTTCGTCCCGGACACGGTGGAGCTGGACGAGCTGATGGACACCCTGCGCGCCGGGGGCCTGCAGATGGCGGTGCTGATCGACGAGTTCGGCGACACCGCCGGGCTGGTCACCCTGGAGGACCTGGTCGAGGAGCTCGTCGGAGAGGTGCGCGACGAGCACGACCCCGAGCCGGAGCCCGTCACGGTGGAGCCGGACGGGTCCTGGGACCTCTCCGCGGCGCTGCGCCCGGACGAGGCGGCCGAGCACCTCGGCGCGGCGGTCCCCGAGCACGAGGACTACGAGACCCTCGCCGGGCTCGTGACCCTGCACCTGGGCCGACTGGCCGAGGTCGGGGACCGGGTCACGGTGGCGGCCGCCCCCGCGCCCGGTGAACCGGAGGCCACGATCACCTTCGAGGTCACCGCGCTGGACGTCCACCGCATCACCGCGGTGCACGCCCGCGTCCACCGCCCCGGTGACGGGACGGCACCCGAGGACGGCGCGGAGGACCGCGCCGTGGAAGTGCCCGCCCACCAGAAGGAGTCCGTCCGATGAGCGAGGTCACCGGCCTGATCCTGACCGTGGTGCTCCTGGGCGCCAACGCGTTCTTCGTCGGCGCGGAGTTCGCCCTGATCTCCGCCCGCCGCACCATCATCGAGCCCAGGGCGCTGTCCGGGTCCTGGGCCGCGAAGGTGACCCTGGGGGCCATGGAGAACGTCTCGCTGATGATGGCCGGCGCACAGCTGGGCATCACCATCTGCTCCCTGGCCCTGGGCTACATCAGCGAACCGGCCATCGCCCACCTGCTGGAGGTGCCCTTCGCCGCGATCGGCGTCCCGGAGGCCTTCGTGCACCCGATCGCCTTCGCGATCGCCCTGTCCCTGGTGACCTACCTGCACGTGGTGTTCGGGGAGATGGTGCCCAAGAACATCGCCCTGGCCGGGCCGGAGCGCATGGCGATGGTCCTGGCCCCCGTCCTGGTGGGCATCGTCACCGCCCTGCGCCCGCTGCTGTGGCTGCTCAACGGCGTCGCCAACGTAATCCTGCGGCTGCTGAAGGTGGAGCCCAAGGACGAGGTCACCTCGGTGTTCACCCGTGACGAGGTCGCGGCCCTGGTCGAGGAGTCCCGCCACGGCGGTCTGCTGGAGGCCAACGACGAGCGGCTGCTGCTCGGGGCCCTGACCTTCGAGCAGCGCAGCGTGACCGGGATCGTGATCCCGCTGGACGGGGTCACCACCCTGCCCGCCGGGGTCACCCCCGCCCAGGCCGAGACGGTGGCCTCCGGCGGGTTCTCCCGGTTCCCCATCTTCGACGTCTTCGGGGAGCTCGCCGGGTACGTGCACATCAAGGACCTGATCGAGATCGACGAGGACGCCCGGGACACCCCGATCGACCCGTCCCTGATCCGCGCGCTGCCCACGATCGACCGGGACATGCCCCTGCGCCGGGCCCTGGCCCTGATGCAGAACTCCGGGGCCCACCTCGGCCTCGTGCTCGACGAGCGCGGCAGGACCGAGGGCATCGTCACCCTGGAGGACATGCTCGAGGAGCTCGTCGGGCAGATCCGCGACGACAGCCGCACGCTCCGGGTCGGCTAGGGCCCGCGGGTCGGGACCTCCTGTTTCCGTCGGCGCTCGTGCCTCGCCGCCAGCCAGAGGGCGGCGAGCATGACGCCGAGGACGTCGGCGAAGCCGAGGATCGCCGCCCAGGGCATCGTGATGTCACCGCCCTGCAGGTTGTTGTAGAACGATCCCAGGGGCACCAGCAGCGGCCACAGGACGACGATGTTGCGCACCACGGCGAAGGCGACCGCGTAGACCACCCCGAGCCCGAGGAGGAAGAGCATCTCGGAACCGCCCATGCCGTACCCGACGTGGTAGGCGGCGTACAGCAGGGCGGACCCGCCGATGCCGGCCACGGACCCGAACCCGGCTTCCAGGCGGGTCTGCACGAAGCCTCGGAAGAAGACGACCTCGAAGAGCCCGACGGTCAGCGACAGTGCCAGCAGCGGCACCCAGTCCACCGGTCGCGGCAGGTCGTAGCCCCACAGCGTGAGCCCGAACTGGACGGCCGCCAGGGCCGTGCCCAGGGCGAGGGCCTGTCCGAGATCGTCGCGGTTGAAGCCGAGCTCGGACAGGCTCCGGCCGCGGATCCAGGTGGTGTAGACGACCGGGCCCACCACGCCGAGCAGCATCCCGGCGGCGAAGCACAGGAACAGGCCCAGGGTGTTCTGCTGGGTGTACACCCGGAAAGCGAGCCAGAACAGGGCCACGACCCCGAGGTAGAGCCCGGCCACCACGGCCAGGTCCAGCCGGTCCACGTGTAGGACCCAGCGAGGGCGGGGGCCGGGGACGGCGAGCAGCAGGGCCAGGGCCGCCGCCGGGACGGCGATCCCGTAGAGGACCTGGTTGCCGACGCCGAGCAACAACAGGGCGGCCACGAGGAAGACAGGCCACACCACGCGGTGGAGGGAGCCCCTGTCCGTGTTCATCGCCGGGTCCTCGAAGCGGCGGCCTGCGCGGGCCGATCCCGCACGGTCCGGGGTGACTGCACGTTCGGAGATGCGGTGTCGGTCAGCATGTCCGGGCCTTCTCCGCCTGCGGCCGGGAGGGTCCCCGGCCTGGGACAGTCACATTAGTCCCCGCCGGTGACCGGCACCTACACCCGTGGACGTCCCCGCGGATCTGTGACGTGAACACGGCGACGGTCCTGTTGACGGCCTTCGACCGGGAGGGTCTCGATCCGCATCAAGCCGCTGCCGGTCCCGGCCGCCGTCGGGCCCAGCACAGCGGGACACCCGCGAAGTCTTGACGGAATCTTGAGGATCCCGCGAGGTGGGCGTCGAACGTGGACGAGACCCTGAAGTCAGATCGGCCCCGGACACCCCGGGGCCATGGTCGCGGTCCCGACGGGCCGCACACTGCGACCGGCCCGGGAAGGGCCGGCTTGATCAGGGGGAGTCATGAGCGCGATGTCACGAGCGGAGAAAACCGATCCAGGGGGACTCGACGATGCACTGATCCGGCCCACGCGCCGGCTGGTTGGGATCGATGCGGCGAGGGGGCTGGCGCTGATCGGGTTGATGGCCATCCACATCCTGCCCTCCTGGAACGAGGAGACCGGGGAGGCCAGCTTCACCTGGCGGGTGTTCTCCGGGGACTCCGCGGCCCTGTTCGCCCTGCTGGCCGGGGTCGGGCTGGCTCTGACCTCCGGGGGACGCCACCCGCACGAGGGAAAGGCGATGACCGCCGACCGGATCGGGCTGGCCGTGCGTGCGGTGCTGATCGCGATCGTGGGGCTGTGGATCGGCGCCCTGATGCCCGAGGACCCGCCGGCCTACAGCATCTTGCTCTACTACGGGGTGTTCTTCCTGCTGGCGATCCCGTTCCTGCACGCGGGGCCGAAGGTACTCTTCGCCTCCGCGGCGGTCTTCGGGGTGGTGTCCCCGCTGCTGATGCAGGGCCTTCTCGACCAGCTGCCCGCCTGGAGCTCCTACAACCCGACGCTGAGCACTCTCGTCACCGAGCCCGGGGCCACGGCCTCCCAGCTGCTGCTGACCGGGTCCTACCCGGCTCTGCCGTACATGACGTACCTGCTGGTGGGGATGGGGCTGGGCCGGTTGAACCTGCGCAAGCAGGAGGTCCAGATCCGGCTGCTGGTGACCGGCATCGGGATCGCGATCTTCGCCCGGGCCACCTCCTACTTCCTGCTCTACGCCTTCGGCGGCTACCAGCGGCTGCTGGAGGCCTCCTCCTTTGGTGAGGAGGAACTGGCTGAGGTCCTGATCTGGGGACCGGACTCCCTGCCGACCTCCACGGTGTGGTGGCTGGCGATCGCCACCCCGCACACCAACACCCCGCTGGCCATCGCGGCCAGCCTCGGCGTCAGCCTGGCCGTGCTCGGGGCGCTGCTGCTGATCGCCCGCAAGGCCGAGGCGTGGCTGCTGCCGCTGGCCGCGATGGGGGTCATGACCTTGACCCTGTACACCGCTCACCTGGTGGCCCTGTCGTTTGAGGCTCACTACGACCAGCCCTATCTCTGGTACGTCATCCACCTGGTGGTCGCGGCCCTGTTCGCGGTGGCCTGGCACCGGGCCTTGGGCCAGGGACCGCTGGAACGGGTGATCGGGCTGTCCGTGAAGGGCACCCGCCGGGCAGTGCTCCACAGCGGCCCCGGCACCCCGGACCGGTAGCCGCCACTGGCCCCTCCTGAGGCTCAGTCGGTGAGCCGGGGGCGAGGCAGACTGATGCGGAAGCTGGCTCCGCGTCCGGGGCCTGCACTGGTGGCTTCCAGGGTCCCGCCCTGAGCCTCGACCAGGGCCTTGCTGATCGCCAGGCCCAGCCCCGAGCCTCCGCGGTGGGCCTCCCGGCCGGTGTTCGCGCGGTAGAAGCGCTCGAAGACGTGCGGAAGATTCTCGTCGCTGATGCCCTCCCCCGAATCGGTGACCGTGTAGGTGACCGCCTCGGGGGTGTGGTCGGTGCGCAGGACGATGGTGCCCCCGGGCGGGGTGTGGCGCAGGGCGTTCTCCAGCAGGTTGCTCAGCACCTGGCCCATCCGCTCCGGATCCAACGGCACTTCCGTCACCTCCATACCTGTGCTCACCGAGGTGATCGATACACCTTTGCCGATCACGTCAGGCTCGATCGCCGCGACCGCCTGGGCCGCCAGGTGCTGCGGGTCCTGGGGGGTGAGCTGGAGGCGCGTCATGCCCTCCTCGGCGGCGGTGAGCTGACGGATGTCGCGGGCCAGCCGCTCCAGGCGGGCGATCTGGGCGGAGAGGATCCCGATGGTGTGCTCGTCGAGGGCGACCACCCCGTCCTCGATGCCCTCCAGGTGTCCTTTGAGACTGGCCAGCGGGGTGCGCATCTCGTGGGCGAGATCAGCGAGCATCTGGCGCCGGGTGGTGTCCACCGCGCTGAGCTTGGCGGCCATCTCGTTGAAGGAGGAGGCCAGGGAGTCGAACTCCGGGCCCAGCTTCGCCGAGGTCACCCGCACCTCGTAGTTGCCCGCCGCGACCTCACCCGCCGCCGTGCTGAAAGCGGCCAGGGACCGTCTGATGGTGCGGTAGAGGTAGTAGGTGAGCATCCCGGCGATGTAGAGCGCCGGCAGCCCCCCGATGGCCAGGGCTGTGAGGCTCACCGAGCGGAAGGCGTCCTCCAGGTGCACCAGCCCCTCGGCCTCGTCGGCGTGCCCGACGTCGATGAGCTCCTGGTAGAACATGTTCGGCCCGATCAGCACCGCGGTCACGACCACGATGAGCAGCCCGATCAGCAGCACCGCGGTCTGGGCCAGCATCAGCCGAACGGTCAGCGGCCCCCAGGGACGGGTACGGTTCGAGACCATGGTGCTCATCGCCCGGTGCCCATCCGGTAGCCGACCCCGCGGATGGTGTGGATGAACCTCGGGGAGGCGGCCGTATCGGCCAGCTTCTTGCGGATCCGCCCGATGTGCACGTCCACCAGGTGCGCGTCCCCGGTCCAGGCGGTGTCCCAGACCGTCTCCACCAGCTGCCGGCGCGAGAGCACCAGATTCGGGTGGGCGGCGAGGGCCGCCAGCAGATCGAACTCGATCCGGGTCAACAGGACCGGTTCCCCGGCCAGGTGCACCTCCCGGGCGGCTTCGTCCACCACCAGGTCCCCGATCACCAGACCCTGGTCCTGGCCCGCCGGCTCCGCGGGCGCCGGGACGGGGCGGGTGCGCACCCGGCGCAGCATGGCCTGGACCCGGGCCACGAGCTCGCGCGGGCTGAACGGCTTGGTCACGTAGTCGTCGGCTCCCACCGACAGGCCCACGATCTTGTCGACCTCGTCGTCGCGGGCGGTGAGCATCAGCACGTGGCAGTCCGAGAAGGTCCGCACCTGACGACACACCTCGATCCCGTCGATCCCCGGCAGCCCCAGGTCGAGCACCAGCACGTCCGGCGCGTACTCCCGCACCGCGGCGACCGCCTCCGTGCCGTCGTGGCGCACCGCGACGTCCAGCCCGGCCTTGCGCAGATACTCCGCGACCAGCTGCGCGAGGTCGACCTCGTCGTCGACCACCAGGACGCGGCCCGTAGGCGGTGGGGGCATGTCGGCTCCTTCGTCAGGGCCGCCCGTCCAGGACCGGGCGGCAGGGCGCGGGTCAGTCGTGGACGGGTTCTCCGGTGATCCGGTGGTCGGCGTGGTTGACGATCTCGCGGATCAGGCGGACCAGGTGCCCGTCGGGCACGGAGTAGATCACGTGCCGGCCGTCCTTGTGCGTCCCGACCATCCCGGACAGCCGCAGCTTGGCCAGGTGCTGGCTCACCACGGTGCGGGGCGCCCCCGTGGCCCGGGTGAGCTCCGTGACGCTGCGGGGTCCGTTGGTCAGCAGCCACAGCAGGTGGAGGCGTGTCGGCTCGGCCAGCATCCGCAGCGTCGTGCTCGCGGCCGCCAGGTGCTCCGGGCCCGGATCCACCTCGTGACGCAGGGACGCGGCGCCCGCGCTGGTCTCAGTCGTGGTGTTCACGGTTCCCATCCTCCCCCACCGCGATGGCGCGCGGCGGGTGCCGCGGCCAGGAGACGGCCGCGGCACCGGCCCCGAGGGCGGCGACCACCGTCAGCACGGCCGCCGACCAGCCCAGCCCCGAGGAGGCGCCGATCCACCCGGCCACCGGATAGGTGAGGATGAAACAGGCGTGGGAGAGGGAGAACTGGGCGGTGAACACGTACGGCCGGGTGGCCTCGTCCGCGGCGTCGCGCAGCAGGCGGGCCGAGGGCGTGAGCACCGCCGAGGTGGCCGCGCCCAGCAGCGTCCACAGGCCCAGCAGCGCCCACCACCCGGTGTCCGCGCCGGCCCGGAAGGACAGGATCGTGGTGGCCAGCATCACCGGCGGGATGGTGCCCGCGCCGGTGAGCATCACCAGCCGGTTGCCGAACCGCTCCAGCGCCGCGGGAGCGCACAGCGCCACCACCATGGACCCGATGCCGAAGGCCGCGAGGGCGACCGCCAGATCCGTCTCGGGACGCCCCATCACCTCGCGGACGTAGACCACCGTGTTCACCAGCACCAGGGCGGTCGGGGCCGCCACCGCGAGGTCCAGGGCCAGCAGGGAGCGCAGGTGCGGGCTGCTCCAGAAGATCCGCACCCCCAGAGTGGTCCGGTACCATACGGACCCCTGCTCTCCGGGCCCGGCCGCCCCTGCCGGCAGCGCTGCGGCGAGCACCAGCACAGCGGAGACCACGAAACCTCCGGCGGTGCCCAGGAACAGGTCGTGGTAGCTGAGCACGCTCAGCGCCACCGCGGCCAGTGCCGGGCTGACCAGCGCCTCCAGGTCGTACGCCAGCCGCGAGAGGGACAGGGCGCTCGTGTAGTCCCGCTCCCGCGGCAGCACCGCCGGGATCACCGACTGGAACGCCGGGGTGAAGGTCGCCGAGGCCGCCTGCAGCACGAACACCACCGCGTAGACCTGCCACACCTCGCTGATCAGCGGCAGGCACAGGGCCATCGCCGCCCGGACGATGTCGGCGCCGATCAGGACCGGCTTCACAGGCAGACGGGCCACCACGGCGTTGACCACGGGGGCCACTCCCACGTAGGCGATCATCTTGATCGCCAGTGCCGTGCCCAGCACCGCCCCGGCGCGGGCTCCGGCCAGGTCGAAGGCCAGCAGGCCCAGTGCCACGGTCAGCAGACCGGTGCCGAGCAGCGCCACCACCTGGGCGGTGAACAGCCGCCGATAGACCCTGTTCCCCAGAACGGTCAGCATGGGACCCCTTTGCGTGCACACGTGCGCTGATATGCACGTCTACGGTAGCAGGGGCCGGTCGCTCATGACCGCCCGTCGCACGGAGGGCCGGTGGGCCGGGGCACGGGGCGGACCGGGCCGCCCCTGCTCCTGCTCCTAGGCGCAGTCCAGCGCGGTGCGCAGTGCCTCGAGGTTGTTGCGCATGACCTGCTGGTAGTCGGCGTTCTCGTCGGACTGGTTCTCCACCGGGTCCAGGACCGCCGTCTCGATCCCGTGCTCGGCCGCCAGGGTCTCGGCGACCTTCGGGTTGACCAGGGACTCCGAGAACACGGTGGTGACGCCCTCGGCCTCGACCACCTTGCCGATCTCGGCCAGCCGGGCCGGGGAGGGCTCGGTGTCGGGGTCGAGCCCAGAGATGGCCACCTGCTCGAGGTCGTACTTGTCCGCCAGGTACCCGTAGGCGTCGTGGGAGACCACGATGGTGTCCCGCTCACAGGTGGCCAGCCCCTCGGTGAACTCCTCGTCCAGGGCGGCCAGCTCCTCGGCCAGCTCCTCGGCGTTGGACTCGTAGGCCGCGGCGTTGTCCGGGTCGACCTCGGCCAGCTCGTGCGAGACCTCCGCGGCCACCGCGGCCAGCCGGTCCGGGTCCAGCCAGAAGTGCGGGTCCTCCCCGCCGTGGCCGTGGCCGTCGTCACCGGCGGGCGCCTCCTCGCTGTGCGCCTCTCCGCCGTGGGACTCCTCCGCGGCCCCGTGCTCCTCGGCGGAGTGGGCCTCCTCGCCCTCCACCCCGGCGTGCACCGCGTCGAGGGCGTGCTCGGGGGCGGCCTGGGCTACGGCGTCGTCGACCGCCGGCTGGAAACCGGAGAGGTACACCACGGCGTCCGCGGTGCGCAGTCCGTCGACGGCGGCCGGGGACAGCTCCAGGTCGTGCGGCTCGGCCCCGGCGGGGGTCAACGAGTCCACCTGCACGAGGTCCCCGCCGACGCGCTCGGTGACGTACTGCAGCGGGTAGAAGGAGGCCTGCACGCTCAGGGTCCCGCTCGATCCCCCGCCGGCGGCCGACGGGTCGCCCGAGCCGGAGGCGCAGGAGGACAGGGCGAGAGCGGCGGTCAGGGACAGCGGGACGGCGAGGGCACGCGACAGGGTCATGAGAACAATTCTCAGTCAATCTGAGAATCATTGTCAAAACGGCCGCGATGGGCCGACCCTCAGGCGTCGTGCCGGCACGCCTCGCAGGTCCCGTGGAGCTCGATGGCGTGGGAGACCTCGGTGAACCCGTGCCGGCGGGCGGTCTGGGCGGCCCACCGCTCGACGGCGGTCTCGGCCACCTCCACGGTGCGGCCGCAGCGGCGGCACACCAGGTGGTGGTGGTGCTCGGTGCGCCGGCACCGGCGGTACCGGGTCTCCCCGCCGGGGGCGGCGAGGGCGTCGACCTCCCCGGCCTCGGCCAGGGCGCTGAGGTTGCGGTAGACGGTGGCGAGGGAGACCGACTCCCCCTGTTCCCCCAGCATGGCGTGGAGCTGCTGGGCGGAGCGGAACTCGGGAGTCCGTTCGAGCAGCTCGGCCAGGGCGGAGCGCTGCCGGGTGGTCCGGGACACGGTCACGCTCCTCGCAGCTGGAGGTCGTCCTCGACGTCGTGGAGGCGGTCCGGTCCGCCGTGGCGCCGGGCGCGCCCCAGGAGGGGGCGGAGGAGCAGCGCCAGCACGTAGCAGGCGATGGCCAGCACCACGATCGTGGCCCCGGGAGACAGCGGGTGGAAGTAGGTGATGGAGAGGCCGGTCACGCAGACGCCGATCCCGACGGCCATGGCCGTCCCCATGGTCCCGGCGAAGGAGCGGGTGACCAGCTGGGCCACGGCCACCGGGACGATCATCACGGCGGAGACGAGGAGGACGCCGACCACGCGCATCGACACGGAGACGGTCAGGGCGGCCATGACGGCCACCATGATGTTCAGCGCCCGCACCGGCAGACCGGTGGCGAGGGCGAACTCCTCGTCGTGGCACAGGGAGAACAGCGCCGGGCGCAGTCCGAGCCCGAGGCCGAGGACCACCGCGGCCAGCCCGGCGGTGAGCCAGACGTCCAGAGGAGTGACGGTGGCGATGGACCCGAAGAGGTAGCCGGTGAGGTTCGCCGACGTGCCGCCGGCCAGCCCGATGAGCAGCACGCCGCCGGCGATGCCGCCGTAGAACAGCAGGGCCAGCGCCACGTCGCCGCTGGTGCGTCCCTTGGTGCGCATCACCTCGATGAGCACCGCGCCGATGATGGCCGCGACCACCGCCCCGGGCACGGCCAGGGCGTCGTGCGGTGTGAGCCCGGCCGCGGAGCCGGCCAGCCAGCCCATGGCCACCCCGGTCAGGGCGACGTGGCCGATGCCGTCGCCGAGCAGGGCCAGGCGCCGCTGGACGAGGTAGGTGCCGATGACCGGCGCGGAGACGCCCACGAGGGCGGCGATCAGCAGACCGCGCTGCATCAGCGGACTG
Organism: Kocuria sp. CCUG 69068; assembly: GCF_020833785.1. NCBI lineage: Bacteria > Bacillati > Actinomycetota > Actinomycetes > Micrococcales > Micrococcaceae > Kocuria > Kocuria sp. CCUG 69068. Next base: position 10,583 of record NZ_PDDL01000057.1, on the reverse strand, counting down.
GCCAGCATGGCGGCGAGGGTCTCGAGCATGGTCACTGGGGCTTTCCGTGGAGATCGGGGGCGGTCGGGACGGCGGAGTGCTCGTCCCCGTGGGGGTGCAGGTGCTCGTGGTCGGGGGCGTCGTGCCCGGGGGCCGGCAGCGGAGGGCTGCCGTCGTGGACGATGCGCCCGTGGCGCAGCACCACGGCGCGGTCCAGCAGGGGGGCCAGCTCGCCCAGCTCGTGCAGCACCACCAGGAGCGTGGTGCCGTCGGCCTGCAGCTGCGCCAGGATGCGGGCCATGGCCTCCTTGGAGACCTGGTCCACCCCGGACAGGGGCTCGTCCAGCAGCAGCAGCCGGGGCCGTCGCACCAGCGCCCGGGCGATCAGCACCCGCTGCTGCTGGCCGCCGGAGAAGATCGCCACGCTCTCGCGCGCCCGGTCGGCCAGTCCCACCTGTTCCAGGGCGTCGAGGCACGCGCGCCGGGCCCCGGGGCCGGGGCGGAGGCGCCGGTGTCCCGTCAGCCCCGAGGCCACGACCTCGAGCGCGGTGGCCGGCACCCCGGCGCCGACGCCGACGCGCTGGGGGACGTAGCCGATGCGCGACCACGGCACGGCACGGCGCGCGCCGGTGACGTCGGCGCCGAACAGCCGGGCCTCGCCGGAGTCGACGGGCACGATGCCGAGCAGGGACTTGATGAGCGTCGACTTCCCGGAGCCGTTGCCGCCCATCAGGGCCACGGCCTCGCCCTCGGCCACGGCGAGGTCCACCCCGCGCAGCACCGGAGTGGCGCCGAGGACCACGGTGAGGTCCTCCGTGCGGATCGCCGAGCGGTCCGCGGGGGCCGGTGCCTCCGGCGTGGATCGAAGTTTCATGAGAGCCATTCTCAAGAAAATGAGAACGATGGTCAATTCGGCACCGGTTCCGCGGCGGACCGGTGCCGCCGGGATCAGCGCCGCGCCGGCTGCGCGGCGGACCGCACGGCGCCCTCCCCCCGGCGCGGAACGGACAGCGCGGCAGGAGACGCCGTGGCGGCAGGTCCCGTCTCAGCAGGCCCCGGCCCGGGACGGGCCGTCCGCCTCGCGACGTCGGCGTTGGAGAGGGAGACCGCCAGGACGGAGGCCAGGACCAGGGCCCCCGCGGGGCCGAGCACGGTCCAGGGGGCGCGCTCGACGTAGCCGATGCCCTCGGCCAGCAGCAGGCCCCACTCCGGGGCCGGCGGCTGCTGCCCCAGGCCCAGGAAGCCGAGGCCGGCGATGGCGAGGGCGGTGCCGGGCAGGCGAAGGACCGCGTGCCGGGTCACCTCCGGCAGCAGGGTGGGCAGGACGGTCCCGGCCAGGATGCGGGTCCGGCCCACGCCGAGCAGGGGCAGCACCCGGACGTAGGGCCGGGCCGAGATCTCGGCCACGAGGGCGGCGGTGTGGGCGGCCAGCGGTGCCCAGCTCACCAGGGTGACGGCCAGGGCGGCCCCGGCCGGGGAGGGGCCGGCGACCGCCACGACGAGGATGCCGGCGATGATCGGCGGTGCCGCGTTGGTGACCTCGACCGGCCCGGTGGACCACGTCCCGGTCATCCCGACGGCCAGACCGATGACCAGGCAGGCGGCGACCACGACCAGGGCCAGGCCCAGGGTGTCCAGGGCGCCGTGGCCCACACGGGCCAGGACGTCGCGGCCGGACGCGTCGGCCCCGAGCGGGAGCGCCCAGGAGGGCGCTTCGAGCCGCCCGTGGGCGGAGGCGTAGGGGTCCCGGAGCAGTCCGGCGACGACGAGTCCCAGCAGCAGGGCCCCCGAGACGGCCGGCACCGTCCACCACGCCCGGCGCCGCCCCGAGGGCGGCCCGGGGACGGGCAGGTCCCCGGAGCGGGCGGCCGGCCCCAGCAGCGCCCGGCGGGCCAGGGCGGCCAGGGCCCCGCACAGCGCGGCGAGCACGAGCAGGAGCAGGATCCCCGCCTGCAGGGCGGGGATGTCCTGGGCCGCCGCGGCCCCGAGCAAAGTCCGGCCCAGGCCGGGGATCGCGAAGACCTCCTCGACCGGCACCGCGCCGCCGGTGAGCCCGACGACGACGAGGGCGATCTGCCCGATCACCCCGGGCAGGGCCCGGTGCAGCGCCGCGAGCGCGATCCGCGGCCGGGAGTGCCCGGCCACGGCCCAGGTGTGCACCCAGCGCTCGGTGAAGGCGCCGGCCAGGGCGGTCGAGAGCAGCCGGCCGATCAGCCCGCCCCCGGGCAGGCCGAGCGCCAGGGCCGGGAGCACCACGTGCTCGGGCCCCTGCCATCCGTAGGGCGGGAGCCAGCCCGCCCAGACGGCCACGACGATCAGCAGCACCGCCGCCAGCAGGAACTCCGGCAGCGCGGTCAGCGCGGCGGCCGCCGCCCCGGCCCCGCGGACGGGGCGCCCGGCGAGCCCGCTGCGGACGGTGGGCACACAGGTCACGGCGGCCACGAGCAGGGCGACGAGCAGGGCCGCGCCCATCAGCGTCAGGGACACCCCCATGGACTCCAGGACGCCGGGCAGGACCGGGCGCCCGCTGATCCAGGAGGTGCCGAGGTCCCCGGTGAGGACGCCGGACGCCCAGTCGGCGAAGACGGCCACCGGGCCGCCGTCCAGGCCCAGCTCGGTCCGGATCTGGGCCAGCACCTCCGGGGTGGCCGGCCGGTCCGCGTAGCGGGCGCGCAGCACCGTGTACTCCGGGCTGCTGCCCGAGAGCCACGGCAGGGCCCCGATCAGCAGGACGACGGCGGCGAAGGCCGCGGCGCGGGAGATCAGGGCCGCAGCCCCTCCCCGTCCCCTCACTCGGCCCGTCACTCGGCCCGTCACTCGGAGACGGCGGTCTCGGCCGTGATCAGCTCGCGCTCGCGCGGATCGCGGACCGCGCCCTCCACGCCGTCCTGCTCACCCTGGATGACGCGCTCGTGGAGCATCGGGATCGCCGCGTCCTCGGCCAGGATCGCCGCTTCGGCGGCCATGATCGCCTCCTGGCGCTCCTCGCCGGGAGCGGCCTGCTCCGCGGCGGTCAGGGCGTCGTCGACGGCCCCGGAGCAGAACCGGGAGAGGTTGAACGAGCCCTCGCAGCCGAAGTCGCTGACCATGTAGGCCACCGGGTCCCCCGAGTCGAGCACCGTGGCGCGGGAGAGGATGAAGGCGTCGAAGTCGCCGTCCAGGGCGTCGGCCTCGATGTACTGGTACTCGCGCACCTCGAGCTCCACCTCGAAGCCGGCGGCCTCGAGCTGCTGCTGGAGCTGGACGGCGACCTCGGGCAGCTCGGCCCGGTCGGTGAAGGTGCCGATGGTGATCTTCCGCCCGGCCGGGTCCCCGGACTCGGCGCGGTCGGCCAGCGCCTCGCGGTAGGCGTCGGTGTCCCGGCCCTCCGCGGCGTAGGGGATCGCCGGGCCCAGCAGTCCCGCGGCCACGTCGGCCCGGCCCTCGTAGACCCCGTCCACGATGCGCTGCGGGTCCAGGGCCTCCCGGGCGGCGGCGCGCAGGGCGGGGTCGGCGAACGGCCCGTCCTCGGTGTTGAGGTAGAGCGTGTTGGTGCGCGGCATCGGCACCTCCTCGAGGAGGTCCTCCTCGGCCTGGGCGGCCTGGCCCACGGGCACGGCCTCGACGACGTCGGCCTCGCCGGTGCGCAGCGCGGCGGCCCGGGCGATGCTGTCGGGCACGAAGGACACGTCGATGCCGGCCGCCGCCGCGGCACCGGCCCAGTGGTCGTCGTAGCGCTCCAGGGTGGCCCCGGAGGTGCCGTCCACGGCGGTGAGCTCGAACGGACCCGTGCCGTGGCCCACCGGGGTCACGGCGGCGCCCTCGTAGGCGGCCGGGGCCAGGACCGACAGCTGCGGGCTGGACAGCCGCTGCGGGACCAGCGGGTCGGTCCCGGCGGTGGTGACCCGCACGGTGTCGCCCTCGGCCGCCACGCTCATCTCCACCCCGTCGAGGATGCGCGGGGCCGGCTCCGCCTCCACCGCCCGGGCCAGGGAGGCGGCGGCGTTCTCCGCGGTGAGCTCGGTGCCGTCGTGGAAGGTGACGCCGTCCCGGATCGTGAAGGACCAGGTGGTGTCGTCGAGCTGCTCCCACGCGGTGGCCAGCATCGGCTGGGCGTCCCCGGCCTCGTCCAGCCGGACCAGGGTCTCGGCGGTGGACCAGCGGGAGAGCTTGAAGGCGTCGTCGCTCAGCGGGGACAGCCCCGAGCGCGGCGGCTGCAGCATGGCGAGCTCGATCCGGGCGCCGGTCGAGCCGCCGGCTCCCCCGGCGGAGGAGGTGCCGGAGCCCTCGGCGAAGCAGCCGGTGAGCAGCAGCAGGCTGACCGCGGCGAGGCCGAGGCCGGTGCGGCGAGCGGCGGGACGGGAAGCGGAGGGGCGAGGTGGCATCAGGAGGCCCTTTCGGTGTGGTGATCGGTGGTGGGTGACAGGGATGGTGCGGCCGCCGGCTCAGGGGGCCAGGCGCGGAACCGCATTCACCAGCTCCTGCGTCGTCGGGTGGCGCGGCGTCTCGAGCAGCCGGTCGACGGGGCCCTCCTCCACCACCTGTCCGTGGTCGAGCACCAGCGCGCGGTGGCACAGGAAGCGGACCGCGGTGAGGTCGTGGGAGACGAACAGCAGCCCCAGTCCTTCCTGGACGTGCTGCTCCTGGAGCAGGTCCAGCACCTGGTGGCGCAGCGGCAGGTCGAGGCCGCTGACCGCCTCGTCGGCCAGGAGGATCCGCGGCCGGGTCACCAGGGCCCGGGCGATCGCCACGCGCTGGGCCTGACCGCCGGAGAGCTCGTGGGCGCGCCGGCCCAGGTGCTCGGCGCCGAGGCCGACCCGTTCCAGGGCGTCCCGGACCATTCGGGCGTGGTCGCCCGCGATGCGGAAGCGGCGCAGCGGTTCCCGCAGCTGGCGTTCGACGCTGCACCGCGGGTCCAGGCTGGACGCGGGGTCCTGCGGGACGTACTGCACGGCCTGCCTGGCCCGCTGGATCCGCTGCCGGCCGGCCAGGGGAACACCGTCGAAGAGGATCTCGCCCCGGTCCGGGCGCTCGACGCCCAGCAGCAGGGACAGCAGCGTGGACTTGCCCGATCCGGAGGGGCCGACCAGGCCCAGCGACTCCCCCTCGCGCACCGCGAGGTCGACATCGCGCACCGCGGCCACGGCGCCGGAGCGCGTGCCGTAGCTTCTGCTGAGTCCGACACCGTGCAGTGCGGCGGGTTCCGCCGCCCGGCTCACGGGGCCACGCCCAGCGGGGCGGCAGCCGGCGGAGCCGCGGCGGACCGGAGGCCGGTGCGGGCCGCCTCGACCAGGGCCGCGGTGAAGGGCGCCTGCGGCGATCGGACCACCTGCTGGATCGGGCCGGACTCGACCACCCGTCCCCGGTCCAGGACGACGACGTCGTCGCACAGGTCGGCGGCGACCGCCAGGTCGTGGGTGACGAACAGCAGCCCGCCGCGCCCTGCGCCGGTGCACCGGCGCAGGGCCTCGACCACGTGGCGCTGGCTGATCATGTCCAGCGCCGTGGTCGGCTCGTCGGCCACCAGCAGGTCCGGGGCGGCGGCCATGGCGAGCGCCAGGCACACCCGCTGCCGCTGCCCGCCCGACAGCTGGGAGGGGTGGGCCCGCAGGATCCGCGCCGGGTCCTCGAAGCCGACCTCGCGGAGCAGATCCGCCACGACCCGGCCGGCGGCCGCCGCACCGAGCCGGCGCCGGCGGGCCACGGCGGGCAGCAGCTGCCGGTCCAGGCACACCACGGGGTTCAGCGCGGCCTGGGAGTCCTGGAAGACCGCGGCCATTCCCGGACGCCGCCCGGGAGCCTGCCGCCACGGCAGCTCACGGCCGGCGACCCGCAGGGAGCCCTGCACGTCGACGTGGTGTCCGAGCAGACCCAGCAGGGCCAGCACCGTCAGGGACTTCCCCGAGCCCGAGGCGCCGAGCAGGGCGACCCGCCGACCGGGCGGCACCTGGAAGCCCACACCCTGCAGCAGCGGCCGTCCGGCCAGGGCCACGTCGAGCCCCCGCACGTCCACTCCGGTCGCACCGCGCATGCTTCCCCCTTGCCAAAACCGGTCTCAACGAGTTCTCATGGTAATGAGTTTCATTCTCAACAACAAAACCGGCGGCAGCGCGTTTAGGAGCCGCCGGCCCGCCACCTCGTTCGCCGACCCAGGAGGGCACCCGATGACCCGCAAGAGCGCCCCGCGCAGGACCAGCACCGACGCCAGCGGTCCCCTGGTCGCGGTCTGCCAGGGTCACCGGTGCGCCGGCCTGCGCCGGATGACCGGGACCGCCGAGCAGGCGGAGGACCTCCAGGAGGTGGTCAGGGGCACGGCCGGGGCCGTCCTGATCTCGTCCCCGTGCCTGGGCCGGTGCGAGATGGCCGCGCTGGTCGCCGTCGCACGGCGGGACGGGCCCAGCGGGCACGTGGGTCCCACCGTGTGGCTGAGCGGGCTGGAGGACGTCCAGCGGGCGGAGGCGCTGAACCGCTGGGTCGCCTCCGGCGGCCCGCAGCGGATCCACCAGCCCGAGCACGGCGCACCGCCGTCCTTGCGGGACGCCGTGAGCGGCTTCGGCCCCCCGCCCGCCGTGTCCCGCCGCACCCGCTGAGCCGTCAGCGCGGCGGAGGCGGGACGCTCGGCTCGGCGAGGCCGGAGCACGCGCCGGAGACGGAGAGACGGCCCCGGCGTGACCGGCAGCGGCGGCCGGCGCCGACCGGTTCGTCCGCCCCCTCCGTGGCCGGGGGTTTCTTCACGGAATCTTCAACGCCCAGGACTTCACGACGCCGGATCGGCAGTTTACTGTCGGTTGCACGGCGGTCCGGTTCCGACCGGTCCGCACCACGGCAGGACGGACGAAGGAGCGAGACCATGACCCACGTGACCTCGATGCTCGAGACCTACCCGAAGGACCTGGGGAACATCGACCGGCAGAAGCTGGCCGAGTGCATCGCGGCGTGCTTCGAGTGCGCCCAGACCTGCACCGCCTGCGCCGACGCCTGCCTGGCCGAGGACATGGTCGCGGAGCTGACCGAGTGCATCCGCAAGAACCTCGACTGCGCCGACGTCTGCGCCGCCACCGGCAAGGCACTCTCCCGTCAGACCGGCAACAACGCCGAGGTCGGCCGGGCCCTGCTCGAGGCGTGCCGCACCGCGTGCAAGGCCTGCGGGGACGAATGCGCCGAGCACGCCGGGATGCACGAGCACTGCAAGGTCTGCGCCGAGGCCTGCCGCCGCTGCGAGCAGGCCTGCGCCGACCTCCTCGCCTCGATGGGCTGAGCCCGGCGGGGCGCCGGTCCGGGCGCGGCGCGGATCCGCGCACCGGGCTTCCCCACTCTCGCCGGGCCTCAGCGGACCTCAGCGGGCCTCGAGAGTGCCCATCATGCCGAGGTCCTCGTGGTCGAGGATGTGGCAGTGGTAGACGCTGCGGCCGGCGAAGTCGTCGAAGGCCACCCGGACCGTCACCTCCCCGAAGGCCGGGACGTTGACCACGTCCTGCCACTGCGGCCCGGAGACCTCGCGGCCCGCCTCGGCCACGACCTGCATCGGCCACACGTGCAGGTGCACCGGATGGTCCATGGGGCTGGAGTTGGTCAGGGTCCACTCCTCCACGGTGCCCACCCGGACCCGCTGGTCGGTGCGCCCGGCGTCGAACTCCCGGCCGTCGATCGTGAAGGACATCATCTGCCCGGGGCCGCGCATGCCGCCCATCATCCCGCCCATGCCCATGCCCATGCCCATGCCCATGGCGAAGTCCAGGGTGCGCCGGGCCTCGACCGGCTCCTCGCGCAGGTCCCGCAGCGCCGGCCCGGCGGGCACGGGCCCGGCCGGCTCGACCGGGTCCCCGGTGACCTCCAGGGTGAGCAGCTCGATCGGCTCGTCGTTGCCGGGGCCGTCCCCCGGCATGGCCCCGCCCATCATTCCGTCCATGCTGCCGCGGTCCACCGGGGTGGCCACCAGGACGGAGGTGCCAGCCCGGGCGTCCACCAGCAGCTCCACCCGGTTGCCCGGCGCCAGGGTCACGTCGGTGACCTCGAGCGCCTCGGGCAGCCGGCCGACGTCACGGCCGGAGAGCCGCAGGCCCTGCCCGTCCAGGCTCAGGCGCAGGAACCGGGCCGGGCAGGCGTTGACGACCCGCCACAGTTCCCGCTCCCCGGGTGCCGCGGTGGCCCCGGGACGGACCTGACCGTTGACCAGCACGCTCTGTCCCTCCCGGCCCATCATCTGCTCCGGCGGGGAGACCTCGGCGAGGTTGCCGGAGGCGTCCAGGGTGAGGTCGGAGATCACCAGCACCCGCTCCCGGGCCACCGGGACGGGGTCGGGGTCCTCGACCACGATGGCCCCGTAGAGCCCGGCGGCGAGCTGGTCGGCCACGTGCCCGTGGTGGTGCGGGTGGTACCAGTAGGTGCCCGGCGTGTGGTCGTCCGGGAGGGCGAACTCGTAGTCGAAGGAGTCCCCGGGGGCGATGCTCACGAAGGGGTTGTCCCCGTTGCCCTCTGGGGAGACGTGCAGACCGTGCACGTGCAGGTTCGTCGGGTCGTCCAGGCCGTTGGTCATCGCCACCCGGAGCGTGTCGCCGGGGCGGACCCGCAGGGTGGGCCCGGGCAGGGAGCCGTTGAACGCCTGCACGTGCGCGGTGCGCGCCCCGATCCGCACCCGGGCGGGGGCGGCTTCCAGGGCCAGGTCCAGGGCCCCGTCCCGGCTGGACAGCACCTCGGGCTGCAGCAGCTCCCGGCCGCCGCCGAGGGCCTCGCCCCCGCCGCCGGTCCACCACAGCCCGGCCCCGCCCACGGCCGCGGCGCCGGCGCCGGCCGCGCCCAGGGCCAGCAGCTGCCGGCGGGTCAGCGGGCTCACCGGTCGCCCTCCTCCAGGGTCCGCAGCCGCTCCCGGTACTCCTCGGTGCTGATCTCCCCGCGGGCGTAGCGCTCCTCGAGGATCTCCCGGGACCGGCGCGGACCCGCGCCCGTCGGCGGCGGGGCGCTACCGCCCTGCCGGGTCCCGCCGCCCGAGTTCCCGGTGAGCAGCTTCACGAGCACGACGACCAGCACCACCGTGCCCACGATCAGCAGGAGCCAGAAGATCCACATCCAGCCCATGCCCCCTCCCATGCCGTCGCCCCACATCATCGCGGTCCTCCTTCATCGATCGGTTCGTTGCTTCCTGCAGAGCGCCGCACGAGTGCGACGACGCCGGTCACCGGGGCGGTCAGGAACCGTCCGGCAGCTCCTGGAGCATCTGCTCCATCTCGGCGATCTCCGCCTCCTGGTCTGCGACCACCTGGCGGGCGAGCTCGACGGCCTGCGGGTTCTGCCCCTGCTCGACCTGGTCCTGGGCCATCTCGACCGCGCCCTCGTGGTGGACGGTCATCTGCTCCAGGTACAGCTGGGCGGCCCCGGCGCCCTGGGCGTCCTCGAGGGCGGACATGTCCTCCTCGCTCATCATCCCGCTCATGCCCGCCCCGGAGCCGTGGTCCATGCCGTCCATGTCCTCGGCGTCGGCCAGGGGCTCGGCCTCCCAGGCGGTGAGCATGTCGTTCATGCGCTCGATCTCCGGGCCCTGGGCGTCGATGACTCTCTGGGCGAACTCGGCGACCTCGGCCGGGACGTCGTCCTTGGCCAGCAGCATCTCGCTCATCTCCACGGCCTGCTCGTGGTGCGGGAGCATCATCTGGGCGAACATCACGTCCGCGTCGTTGTGCTCGGCGGCGATCGGCTCGCCGGAGGCCGCACCGGTGCTGGTGGCCGCAGGGGCGGAGGCCGCGGGGGCAGCGGTCTCCGCGTCCGTGCCGGCGCCCTCCTGGGCGCCGCTGGTGCCGCAGCCGGCCAGGGCGAGGGCCGAGGCCAGGGCGAGGGTGGTGAGGGTGGTGGAACGCTTCACGGTGGGTGTCCTTCTCTTCGGTTCGGGGGTCGGGGGTCGGGGGTCGGGGTGGTTCAGCGGGCGGGGACGGTGCCGGCCTGCTCGGGGGCCCGGCGGTCCTCGGTGCCGACGGAGGCCAGATGGGCCGGGGCGAGGTCGAGGCGGCGCAGCAGCTGGGCGTTGAGCGCCACCACGATGGTGGACGCCGACATCAGCACCGCGCCCACGGCCGGGGACAGCACGATCCCGATCGGCGCGAGCACCCCGGCGGCCAGGGGCACGGCGACCACGTTGTAGCCGGCGGCCCAGACCAGGTTCTGGATCATCTTCCGGTAGCTGGCCCGCGACAGCTCGATCATCGACAGCACCGCCCTCGGGTCGTTGCCGGCCAGGACCACCCCGGCCGACTCCATGGCCACGTCGGTGCCGGCGCCGATGGCGATGCCGACCTCGGCCCGGGCCAGGGCAGGGGCGTCGTTGACGCCGTCGCCGACCATCGCCACGGTCATCCCCCGGGACTGAAGCTCGACGACCTTGGTGTCCTTGTCCTGCGGGAGGACCTCCGCGAAGACCTCGTCGATGCCCAGCTCGGCGCCCACGGCCTCGGCGACCTGGCGGGCGTCGCCGGTGATCATCGCCACGCGCACCCCCCTGTCCTGCAGAGCGGCCACGGCGGCGCGGGACTCGGGGCGGACCTTGTCCTCCAGGGCCAGGGCGCCGATGACCGCTCCGTCCCGGAGGACGTGGAGCACCCCGGCGCCGCGCGCCACCCACTCACGGGTGGTCCCGG